>JAUPKS010000233.1 GCA_030837315.1 Planctomycetota bacterium | reverse complement strand
ATTTGGGTAATTAAGGCCGGCAGGCCGAATCCGCCATTTCAATGGATTTATAAATGACGAGGTGTGTTTTTTGATTACGCGTGCTTCTCACGGTCTTTTGCACAGTCGCTCACCTTGCCCTTGATGAGGCCAATGGTATGGGGTATGACGGGGAGTACAACTGCCAGGTTTTCAGCAACACCTTTTGGGCTTCCTGGGAGATTAATGATGAGGGTTTGTTTATAAATGCCGGCTATGGCCCTTGAGCCCATGGCCCGGGGGGTGTGTTTCATTCCCTCCATGCGCATCGCCTCACCAAAACCCGGTAATTCCTTTTCAATGACTGCCCGCGTTGCCTCAGGGGTAACATCTCTGGGGCCTACGCCTGTTCCACCTGTTGTGACAACGAGGTCGGCCTTTTCGGCGAATTCGAAGAGTTTTTTTGTGATAAGGTCTTTTTCGTCAGGGATGACTTCGTATGCCGTTATGGTGGCATCAATTTCCTTGAGCATATTCCGGATCACCTCGCCGCTCTTGTCTTCTCGTTCTCCCCTTGAGCCTTTGTCGCTTAGCGTTAGAATTGCCGCTCGTATCATGTCTTTGCTTCTATTTCCGCACCTTTTTCGAGTATCGTAATTTCATTCCCTACTTTAATGGTGCCGCCGGTAAGGATTTCAGCAAAGATACCTTCCCGTGGCATAATACAATCACCAGCCGTATAATAAATAGCACAGCGGTCATGGCATAGCTTGCCGATTTGGGTTATCCGGATGGTTATGCCATCTCCGATTTTTAAAACGGTTCCAATGGGAAGGGATTTGAGTTCGATGCCTTCCGTAACGATATTTTCGCCAAAATCTCCATCTTTTATCTTTAGTCCCTTTTCACGCATAACATCTGCACTCTCCCGGGCCAGTAAACTGACCTGACGGTGCCATTTCCCGGCGTGGGCGTCTCCCTCTAGACCAAATTGCTCAATCAGCCTGCATGTGCCGACGTCGCGCTTTTGGGTGCCCTTTTTTTCACTTATGCAGACGGCAACAATCTTTCCCATAATAGTATTCCCAGGGTTTTTACAATTGCTTGGCGTTCTTTTTGGACATAAAACGCATTTTATAGAAAAGAGAAGTTTTGCAAGGTTCCGGAATTTACAATATAAAAATGAAGTTTAGCATGATGGGTTTATGGTGTCAAGATGATACCGTGTCTGGTTATAAAATACTTGTTTTTTGGTGGCAATAGTATTAAAATTAAAAGGCTTTTGTAGCTTCTATTTGTTTTTTAAGGTACAATGCATGTCATAGCACAGCCGCATCCAAATGGCCACCTCTGTTTTCTCTTCTTCACAAGGAGGGGACGAAGGGTGAGGTAAAAAACTTACACAAAAAAGGAGTTTTTATAGGGTAATACTATAAGAAAGGTAAAATTTACATGACCAACGAGCATATAGATTTGGCAATTATCAATCGCGCAAAAGAAGATAATGTAAAACTTGTCCAGTTACAATTTACCGATATTAATGGAAATATCAAGGCCGTTACGATACCGGTAGAGAGATTTCCTGAATCCATCGAAAAGGGGATCTGGTTTGATGGGTCTTCAATTGAGGGTTTTACACGGATATGTGAAAGCGATATGTATCTAAAGCCTGATACGAGCACGTATGCCTTGCTTCCCTGGGAGACAGAAGAAGCGACTGCAAGACTCTTTTGTGACGTCTATATGCCCGATGGCTCCCCCTTCGAAGGAGACCCCCGTTATATCCTGAAAAGGGCAATTAAAAATGCGCGGGCGATGAACTTTGAATATAATGTGGGTCCCGAGTTGGAATTTTTCTTGTTCAAACCAAAAAGCGACGGGCAGGTGGAGCCTACGCCGCATGATGTGGGAAGTTATTTCGACTTTTCGCCAAGAGACCTTGCGGGAAATGTAAGAAGGGATATCATTTTTACCCTGGAAAAAATGGGACTCGAAGTTGAAATGAGCCATCATGAAGTAGCTCCTGGTCAGCATGAGATTGACTTCAAATATGCCGAGGCATTGAAGACGGCTGAAAATGCCTTGACCTTTAAGCAGGTTGTAAAGTCCATTGCACATCAACACGATTTATACGCCACGTTTATGCCTAAACCCATCTTTGGGGTATGTGGCAGCGGAATGCACTGTCATCAAAGTTTTTTCGATATGAAAACGCGAAAAAATATCTTCTTTGATGAAAAGGACGAATATAAACTCAGTAAGGTGGCAAAACACTTTATCGCAGGGCAACTCGAGCATGTCCGTGCGATGAGCGCTATCTTATCTCCAACCGTGAATTCTTATAAAAGATTAGTGCCTGGGTATGAGGCGCCGGTATACGTTTGCTGGGGACAAAGGAATCGCTCTGCCCTGATACGGATTCCACGATTTTCCCAGGGGAGGGAGCAGGCAACACGGGCAGAGTTAAGATGCCCGGACCCCAGTAACAATCCATACCTCGCCCTCGCGGTAATGCTGGAAGCTGGGCTTGATGGTATTAAAAGAGGTATTATGCCTCCTGACCCTGTAGAAGAGAATGTGTATGAGTTTAATAAGGATGAATTAGCATATCGAAATATTGCTACCCTCCCAGGTTCCTTAAGTGAGGCCATTGAGGAATTAAAGAAGGACAAAGTAATGGAGCAGGCGTTAGGTTCGCATACGTATCAGATATATATTCATTCAAAAATGGCAGAATGGGATGAATACAGGATACAGGTGACCGAGTGGGAACATAAAAAATATTTCGAAACGACCTAATCAAAATTAAACAAAATATAATCTCCACAAAGAAAGAATTACGTAGGCTTTCGCTATCGTATTTTCAAAAGAGGGATTTTGTTCTGTGGACGGCAGAAGGCTTGGTTTGTGGGCGTGGGTTTTGGTTATACACAAAAAAATTGTATGATATTGTGAAAAGTTTCATTTTGGTAAGGAGTTGGATATGGAAGTTGCAAATATTTTTCGGCACCTGCTCTTACATAATGAAGCGTTTGTACAAAATGCGGAGGCGACGAAGTTTTTAGCCTATGCCACGCACCAGAATCCGTACATTACGATGCTTACCTGTGCTGATTCCCGGGTGCAGGGCGATATTTTAGGGAAAGACATATTCAACAAGGTATTTATTATCAGAAATGCCGGTAATCAATTCGCTGTCAACCGGGGTTCCATCGAATATGCACTCTTTGTCCTCAATACTCCCGTTATGCTGGTGCTGGGACATACCGATTGCGGTGCGGTAAAATTTGCCACTCACGCCTGTATAACGCAGTCGAAAGAAGTTGTTAATTTGGCAAAGTCTTTTGATAACCTCATGCAGACAGATTATTCGTCACTCAGTCGCGAGATAAAGTCAGAAATGCTTCCTTTAGCTATTCCCATTGAACGAGGGATACCTGATTTAAGAAAGATTCAAAATGAGATGAAGGAGCTTGCCTATCTGAGTCAAATTAATGTGGACTATCAGATAGAAAAGGCATTAAAATATTATGGTGATAGGGTAAAGGAAAACAAATTGACTATTATTGGTGGGATTTATGATTTTGTCGGTGCATATTCCAAACAGCTTGGCAGGGTCTTGATTACTAATATTAATGGTGTCATTAATCCTATAGATATCCAGGATAGTGCAAGAAAGATTGTTAAAAGAATGCCTAATTACGATGAAAAAAGCGAGGGATATAAGATTGTTGGTAAATTAATTGATGAAAAGGTGACTCGTATAACGGTATAGAACTTTATGAATACCAGTGGCGTGACACATGGGAATCATGTGAGTATAACTTTTGCAGAGAGTGAATGTTCTGATGGGATGTGCTGTTTTACCTGTGTTATCCCACCAAAAAGTGAACATATCGGTTTTTTTAAGTCTCTGTGGAAAAAGGGGACAGGTTATCCCCACGTCAAATTGCTGGTGACGAGCGAGGGATATAAAAACGAATTGTACGATTCGTGCAAGTTTCTGGATTTCACAATCTTCAACGACACTGCCGATGCCCATCTCAAAATGGACTTGCGCTGTAGTATTTATAAATCTCGTCCCATGCAATGCAGGGGTTATCCTGATGAGGCCGGAGAATCGCTGTATCAGAGAATCTCTGGTCCGTGTATATTTAATGAATATGCTGCTTCCGGTGCCTATAAGAAACTTGTATACAAAAGAGAATGGCAGGCCTTTTATGCAATTCGGGATGATATAAAGGCGCTCGGGCATATATGTGCAGACGGTGATACGTCATTTGCGAGAGAAAAAATATTAAAAACAGAGCATGTTCACCTCGCAACGCTATCTATAAATGAAGACGAATTTGACTATATCCTGATTCCCATACTTAAAAAAACGCAGAATATCCTGTATTTGTCAAAAAAGCATCAACCCATTAACACGATCAAGCAGGCGTATCATGACTGGCAGGAAAAGATAGAAAAAAATCTTCAAAATCATTATGGACATGATTGGGAAATAAGGCTTAAAAATGCAATAGAAATGGAGGAAAATGATGCTTGTAAAAGATGTGATGAAGACACAGCTGGTAACCTTGAATGCTGATTCGAAGCTTGGCTTTGCAAACGATATTATGTATTTGGGAAGGATACGGCATTTACCTGTTGTAAAAGGAGAGAATGTTGTTGGCATCTTGACGCAAAGAGATCTCTACCGCTCCTCATTAACCTCTATTCTCACGAACTGGAAGGAAAATAAGGAGTTTCTGGATTCTATTAAGGTTTCAGAAGTAATGACGAAAAATGTGGTTACCGTTGCCCCTGATGCAACAATTGAAGAGGCTGCCCAGATTATGATTGATAAGAAGGTAGGGGCGCTGCCGGTCGTAAGAGATAAGAATACGTTGGTTGGTTTGATTACCGAGACGGATGTATTGCAATTTTTTGTGGATGAGAGCAAAAAGAGGAAGTGAGATTTTCTATACAAAGGAGTGTTCCATGTGTGATGTTGGTGGGCATGTAAGCAGTGACATGATTACGTGGCAATGTGCTTGTTGTGGTGCAGCAGTGAAGGATTCATGCAATACCATTGAAGGACTTTGTGATCTCGGAATTTGTTTGTCATGCCGTAATACCCCGGAAGACTGGATGGAATTTGTTAGAGAAGAATGGGAAGAGGGTATCTGTATGGATATGGATTGTCTGTCACCATGTGCTCTCAAGCGATGATGTTTTCTGATGATTTTGCCAGCGGCGGACAATGATTTCAAGGAGAATGTTCATACAGAGTGTCTTTGGGGCAGGAATCGGGGTTCTATTTACGGGAACTTACAGCCGATTTCTCGAACCGCGCTGGGTTGAATTAAATTACATTACTATAAATATCAACGAATTGCCGCACCGGTTTGAGGGGATGACTATTGCCCAATTGTCGGATATTCACCATTGTCAATATGTTCCCAGGGAATTTGTGAGGCGGTGCGTTCGGAAGGTAAATGCGTTATCTCCGGATATTGTTGTACTGACGGGGGACTATGTTTATGACCCTTCTTATAGAGCATCCATATTTCTTTTACCTGTAGCGGATGAATTGGCAGAACTAAAGGCGAAGGAAGGCGTCTTTGCCGTATTGGGGAATCACGATAATAAAGACCGTACTTCCGGGGCGTTATCTGAAAGGGGTATCCGTGTTTTAATTAACGAGCATATCGCGCTTTATAGGAAAAATGAATATGTTTTCATTGCAGGAGTGGATGATTTGTGGAGAGGGAAGATGGATTTGGCGAGGACGTTGAAAGGCACCGATGATAAACCCAAAATTTTATTGGTCCACAATCCAGATGCAATTGAAATGATAAAGGCTACTGATGTCGATTTTGTTATGGCAGGCCATACCCATGGTGGGCAGGTAAGTTTGCCTCTTTACGGTCCCCCTGTTATATACTCAAAGTTTGGCGCTCGTTATGCTGCAGGGCTGTTTCGTGAAGGAAGAACGATGATGTATGTAAATAAAGGTATCGGGATTTCCGGTTTTCCGGTGAGATTTTGTGCACGGCCGGAAATTACGTTGTTTACGTTAAGAAACAAAAGAATTGAAGAAGTGGTAGGTCAGATATAATGGACTTAAAAAATGCCCACCTATGATTTATGTCTGTCTTTGTCTCTGGATGGAAATATTAAGGGAGGTACAATTCATGAAAAATCATTTTAGGATTTTTACCTGTTTTGTGCTTGTATTATGGATAATGGGTATCAGCGTAAGCAACATATTCGCTTTTTCAAGTGGCCCGCCAAACGGTCGTACCGGTTCTCCAGCTGATAATTTCCTGACATGTCGCGATGGATGTCATGATACCTTTGAACTTAATGCAGGGACGGCAAAGTTTTCTGTTTCTGCACCGGAAAATTATACACGTGGTGAAACATTAGATATTACCATTTCTTTCGATAATTCCGATACCGCTAAACATGGCTTTGAACTTTCGGCGTTAGATGCTGACAATAAACACGTTGGTACGTTCAGCAGTGTTGATAGTAAGACTAAAACTGATGACGGAGAAGGGGATTACATAAAACACACCTCCGCTGGGAGTAGTCAGTCTGGAAATGCTTCCTGGAGTGTAAAATGGACTGCGCCTGCTCGTGAAGTTCCTGACCCAATTACTTTCTATGCCGCGGGAAATGAGGCGAACGGAAACTTTGCAAATAAAGGTGATTATATTTATACAACTAATGCGCAAATTAATATTGTTACTCCCACACCCACACCTATACCCACGCCCACAGAATGTGAAACTGAGTCAATGTCAGCCTCTCCAAGTACCTTGGAACTCAACAGAGAAGAAATCGTTCTGGTGGTAGTAACTTTGATACCTGCTGACGGTTGTCCTCCAGAGGAAAGCGGGATAGTTAAGGCAAAGGTTAATAAAACCGGTAAGAAGCGTATTACGGTATCGCCTCAAAGTGCAACTACAAATGCAAAGGGTGAGGCTACATTTACCATTACTGCCAAAAACAAGGGGGGTAACGCAAGGGTACAATTCAGATATCTAGAAGATTTAAAAACGACTGTAACGGTAAAGGTTGTGAAATAACGATGTTGATGTTTACATAATTTTTGGGGAATAGGGGGTGTTACGTATTAAAGACGTGGCACCCCCTTTTTTTTGGTTGATATAAGACTAATGGATGTTAAACTAAAAGAAGTGGGAAAATTCTATATAGTTTAAGTTCTTGTCGGGATGGTTGTTAATGGTAAAATTTATGGCTATTGTGCTGTGCGTGTTCCTGGCTTTCTCTACCGTAGTGTGTGGGGATACAATAACTTTAAGGAATAATGGTAAAGATATCGATCTCAAGGTAGTAGGTGTTACCGGTGAATATGTAAATACTATAATATTAAAAAAAGACATAAAATCCTTAAAGATGCAATTTTTAAATACGAATGATTATCCCGATGTGATTTTATTGAATAATGCGAATGTGTCTATAGAGTGCAAGATCAAAGATACTACCGATGAGGTTATTCATGCACGAATTCCTATATCCATGATTTCTTCCCTGAGGATGTCTTTCCAGCCAGAGGATAAACAGGCAGCCCCGGTTTCAGGTGCAGTTGAAGATAAACCAAAAACCGGAGATATCGTGGTGAAAGAAGCAAAAACAGAACAAACAGTAGAACGGAGACCGGTACCAAAATACACGGAAGATATTAGGGAAAGAGGGCTGGCTGATGAGCTAAGGAGCTCTTTTGGTGAGAAGACAGTCAGGGGGAAAAATTATCGATTAAGAACGAAAAAGGTGAAAGAGGAAGGTTCTGAGGTGGAAGGTGAGCTATCTAAGACTGAAACAGAAGGGGTGCTTGAAGATGTAAATGAATCTCCCGTGGACGAACAGAGAGAGGAAGTGTTTCCGGAAGCATCTGAGTTGAAACAAAAGCTGTCAAATGAATTGACGGATAAGGAGAGTATAAAAGTAGTTGAAGAAGATCAGAAGAAAGAAAAGCCCGTTATCCAGGATCCGAATCTTGGTAGGATTGAAGGGAGAATATTGCATAGCGGAAAACCCCTTCCGGATTGTCAGGTAAAATTGCAAATGTTGGAAAAGGGTGGATTGTTAGTGAAGGGGTATCGTCCTGTAGAAGGTGCATTGGAGTTTGAAACTCAAACAGATAAGGATGGGGTATATCAGTTTATGAATGTATCGTCAGGGCAGTACAAGTTGTATTGGAAACCACCTTCAGAGACTACATGGGTTAGAAGATTCAAGATGGAACCTGATGTAATAGTAAATTCCGGTAAGCTTACCAATCCAAAGGACATCGAAACGTTGAAGAGGACGTTAAATTAATTGTTAATTTGCCATAAATGGTTCTTGTCTCCTTGAGAGACAAGCGGAGATATTTTAGTAGATTTAAATAATTTTGTAATACTTTATTGAAACCATTATTGCATAGTTGAAATTTGTTATTTTGACGAATACGAATAGAAAATAGTGTTTTTGGTATTTTGTATAGAAACTAAGAATTTGAAATTTAATTAGTTACAGGATTATTTTATTTTTTTTGGGTTTTTTTTTTAAAAGGAATGAATATTGTTATATTTTCTACTCCGTTACAAGTTTCTTCAAATGAGCCGGGTTCTTTAGTCGTTCTTGTTTGTTTTGTGGTTAATTTTGCGGTTGACAAATTCTTTTTATGAATGTATCATGCGCGTCTTTAAATTTGTATATACTTTAAGATAATCTTTTTACGTTTTAGAAGATAGATATTGGAGGTAATTATGGTAAAGAGTTTGCGATATGTGGCTTTCGTTGGTAGTTTGGTATTTGGCGTGATGGGTACTGCGGTGTGGGTAAACCAGGCTGCAATTGCACAGGCGTATAAAGAGATTGATGTGAAAGACGGGGGGGTAATCGTCGGAATTGTTAAGTTTGACGGTGATGTTCCAACCGCAAAAATATTAAAGGTCGATAAGGATGAGCAAACTTGCGGGCACGAGAATAAATTGTCCGAGGAGTTGGTAGTTAATGGTGAGTCCAAGGGTATTAAGAATGTTGTGGTTTCTTTAGTTGATATTGCATCGGGCAAGAAGGCAGATACGACGACTGTTGCACTAGACCAGAAAGAATGTCTGTTTAGTCCCCATGTGGTTGCGGTTTCATCTGGGACTAGTGTGGATTTGCTGAATAGCGATAACGTGATGCATAACCTCCACTCTTGGTCTATCAAAAATGCAGGTTTTAATGAAGGGGTATCGGGTGGTGGCAAACTTACAAAGAAGTTTGATCTCCCTGAAGTGGTTAAGATAACATGTGATGTCCACAAATGGATGAGTTCCTTTGTAGTGGTAAAGGGAAATCCTTATTTCGCTGTTACGGATGAAAGTGGGCGGTTTAGGATAGAAAATGTGCCGGCAGGTTCTTATAAGATTGAGGCCTGGCAGGAGAAGCTTGGGAAAAAGACGGGTGATGTGTCCGTAAAGCCTAAAGAAGAGACTACGGTAGATTTTGTATACACCAAAAAATAATGTGATTATACTTTATAATGGAATGTGTAATTTACTCGATTAAGAAGGCGTACCGCTAATGAATAACGTGAAGAAATTGCTGATGGTAACAAAGAGAAGTGCGTTTGTGCTGTTGTTTATCCTTTCGTTTGTTTTGCCTCTCACGCTTTCCCAAAAAATATTTGCATCCGAAGCTCCGGCGCAGGTGGCTCAGGAAGGCCCCGTTTCTGGTGTGCCGTTGCCTCAGTTTGAGGGTGGACAAATGTCCGGATCGTCACAATCTCCTGAAGGACAGCCAGTGACAGGCGTTGGTACCGAGACTGCTATTGCAGCAGCAGCAGAGGAGGAGGAAGTCGCGCCTGTTCAGTACAGAACTTTTTTTGGGATAGATTCCCGCTTAGTGCTTTGGATAGTGTCAGAGTTGCATCTTATGTTTGCTGCCTTTGTGCTGGGCGTTCCCATTTTCGCAGTTATCGTTGAGATTGTGGGGTTTAAGGGTGGTGATATAAAGTACGACAAGATGGCGAAGGAGTTTACCAAGCTATTGTCTGCAGCCTTTGCTACGACTGCTTCCTTGGGTGGACTGCTTGGGTTCTGTCTTTTTGGTCTGTATCCAGAGTTTATGGGTCATATGACGAATGTCTTTGCGCCAACTATGTATGTTTATGCTTTAATGTTCTTCGGCGAAGCGTTTACACTCTATGGATATTATTATTCGTGGGAAATACTTCAAGGAACTGCGGCGAAGAAGTGGTTTCATATATCGCTGGGTGTGATGCTTAACCTTTTTGGAACAGGGCTTATGTTTTTGACTAATTCCTGGGCTACCTATATGATGAGTCCGGCAGGGATTGTACCTGCGACGGGAAAAGTCCTCAGTTTGTACCACGCTATGTATAACCCGCTTTGGATGCCTGTAAACATCCATAGGTTGATTGCGAATGTTTGCTTTGGTGGCTTTGTGGTTGGTGCTTATGCGGCAGTCAAATTCTTGGGAGCAAAGACGGAGGAAGAGAAGGCGCATTATGATTGGATGGGGTACGTTGGAAACTTTATAGGGGTTGGGGCTCTGATCCCGTTACCATTTGCAGGATATTGGTTGGGGCGTGAAGTGTATAGTTCCAGCCCCGTAATGGGGAACATCATGATGGGTGGAGCGTTTTCCTGGACGTTTATTATTCAGGCAATCTTGATCGGTATGCTCTTCATCGGCGTTAATTATTACTTATGGCTGGGGATGGGAAGGATTAAGGGTTCCGAACGATATACAAAATTTATTAAGTATCTTATTTTTGTTATTTTTTTGTGTTTTGCTGTGTGGCTTACCCCTCATAACCTGCCATTGAGCGGAGAAGAGAGGGCGATGATCGGCGAGCAGTACCATCCTTTCTCTAAATATTTTGGTGTTATGGCTGCGAAAAACGCCGTAGTTAATCTGATTATTTTGGCGACCTTCTTTTCCTTCCTAATTTATCGGCGAAGCAATAAGGGCGAGATGGTTCCGTTTTCTGAACAAGGAAGAACGGGTAAGATAGGAATATTTTCTGCCCTGATCTTTTGTTTGCTGATGCTTGTTTCATATGCGGTTTCGCTCAATTTTGTGGAGTTAGAGGCTAATATAAAGGTTTTTGTGAATCCGCTCATACGGGCACTTTATATACAGGCATTTGTGGTTTGTCTTGCTGCCTTTTTGACCTTTAAAAATAAAGGGAAACTGGCGCAGACACTGTTATTTGCAGTTACTGCGTGCATTGCGGTGCTCTATTTTTGGTATTACGCTTTTCAGGTCATGCAAAAGGCCAATCTGGTATTGAGATACTTGTCGGTAACGCAGGTTTCGATCGTGATGAGTTGTTTGATTATGAACGCTATTATAGATGTCTTTATGTTTCGTAAGGCGAAACTTGTGGGGGGGATTGTTTGGGGGAAGATGCCTGTAAGGTCGCAATATGCATTACTTCTCCTGTGTATTGTTATTGTTATCTTGATGGGATTGATGGGCTTTATACGTTCTGGTCTCAGGATGGATTGGCACATATACGGGGTCTTGCAGGATACTTCTCCATGGGCGTACACACCTACCTTATCGTATATGGGACGAGTGGTTGGTTTGATTGTTGTGCTCTTCTTAGGTTTAGTTGCTTTTGTGTTCTGGCTGGCTAATTTGGGTGAGAAGAAAGAAAAGGCAAAGCCGAAAGAGTACAAGTATGAAGGGGCGGAGGAAGACTATGAGAATACGCACTAATGTTACGTTAGAAGAGAGGTTTACTGGTACATGGTATTGCTGAGGAACAGAAGCTAGTGAGAATTAATCAAGATAAAATATTTAAGACGATAAATTGATTGCATAGAAAGAACTTATGAATAAGAGCATGTTAAAAATTACAGCTTTTGGAATTGCAGTTATAGGATTTTATATCTATATTACAATTTATGTGGCAGGGCTTTCTGGTACGGGCGGTGGTGAGTCTGCTGGCGGAGTAAGCCCGGAGGCTGGAGAGAAGATATTTTGGGGTGACGGGCAGTGTAGTACTTGTCATAAGATTGGGACCAGTG
The DNA here is from genome assembly GCA_030837315.1 of Planctomycetota bacterium. Taxonomy (GTDB): domain Bacteria; phylum Planctomycetota; class Brocadiia; order Brocadiales; family Brocadiaceae; genus Brocadia. The sequence continues at coordinate 6,772 of JAUPKS010000233.1, read as the reverse complement.
GGAGCGCTACGAGGGGCCCTGATCAAGATGGGCTGGCTGGTAGGTCGGAAGAGCGTGCAAAAGAGTTGGGTTTACCTACAGGATTGGATTATCTTGTAGAATCCATAGTAGATCCCGAAAAATATATCGTAAAAGGATATGATAAAATAATGCCCAAGGTGTTTGATCCGCCTATCATGTTGTCGCGTGAAAAGATACTGGCAGTTTTAGCTTATCTTCAAACGCTGGGCGGCGAGCTTGATATTAGCGCTATTATGAAATATAAGGACAAGATACCTGAGGCATCAAAGAAAAAAGTTAAACCGTGGGTAGCACCGGTTGTGGTGGATGCTAAAGAAGGAGAAAAGGTGTTTTTTGATGAAACGCGCCCAGTTACCTGCGGGAAATGTCACGTTATAAATGGAAGAGGAAAAAAGGTTGGGCCTGAACTTACAGGGATCGGTGCAATTCAAACCCCTGAGTATTTTCTGGAATCTATCCTTAAGCCAAGCGCAAAGATTGTTAAAGGTTACGAAACCATGTACGTAATAACGTCAGACGGTATACCGTACAATGGATTGATTAAAAGTGAAACAGAAGAAGAGCTCGTGTTATTGAAGGAAGAAAGTGGCGAAATCGAGGAGGTTGTTATTCCAAAATCAGATATTGCCGAGATGAAGAAGCAAGAAGTATCTATCATGCCAGGAAATATCGGCGAACTTTTAAGTGTAAGAGATTTTTACGGGATTGTGTCATTTTTGCAAAGTTTGAAATAGGGCATGTTGCTGTAATGCGAATGAATCAATAGTTAGGAGCGGATGAATGGCTAATAAGCGCAAGACATTTTTATTAATATGGGTACTTACAGCCGTCGGCTGTTTGTTTGTGTTTCTTAAATATGCTTCACCGAAAATATTTCAGGTGTTAATGGCAAAAGATCACCCTATGCCAATGCCGAGTACCCTGATGATGTGGTATATGATCATGGGTGTTTTGGCGGGGTTGGTTTATGCAACTACTAGTAATCAGAAGTTTGCAGATTTTTTAAGTTTTTTACTTCCCGGCAGCGGGTCTTTGATTAAATCCTTTTTGCAAAAGATGTTGTTCGTGGGTTTTCCTGTTCTTGTCGGTTGGTTTGTCTATACTTGGGCAATTCCTGGCGCTGCGTCACCGGTTGAATTGAGGATACAACATCCTACATTGCCGCAGGACTTTGAAAAACTTGAGAATCCATTGAGACAAAAAGATGAAGAAACTCAGCGAAAAAGCATAGAGGAGGGAAAGATACTTTTTCAAACATACTGTCGCCCATGCCATGGTTCTAAAGCCGATGGTAACGGGCCGTTTGCAAATTCATTTCGCTTGAGGCCAATCAATTTTCAAGATCCAGGAACAATTGCAACGGTTGTTGACAATTATCTCTTTTGGCGTATTAAAGAAGGTGCACCCGGTTTGCCCTCTGAAGCAACACCGTGGGATTCGGCAATGCCATCATGGAAGGATGATTTAAAGGATGATGAAATCTGGATGATTATTATGGGGGAATATGATACCGCTGGTGTCATGCCACGACAAAGAGAAAAGCTTGAGTGAGGTACTTGTGTATTAAAACGGAATTGTTATACACTGTTTGAGTAATTAATTCATAAACAGCAAGGGAAGAAGAGCAAGTAATATTATGATAAAAGCGTTTAAAAAAGGATTAATTGGTTTTGGATTAATCGGTGTGGGTATTTGTTTTTTCTGGCTATGCGGCGAAGTGTCTGCGCAGTCCTCGCATTTATTTAGAACGTATAAACATGAGGTGCCTCAAAAATTGCAAGAAACACCTGAAGCTGTTGCTGAAGGGAAGAAGGTTTATGAAAAAAGGTGTTGGTACTGTCATGGGATTGAGGGAAAAGGTGATGGTCCTGCATCTAAAACGATGTTTCCAAAACCCAGGAACTTTACAAGGAATGAATATAAGGTTCGTTCCACCACGCTTGGTTCAGTTCCAACAGATGAAGATCTGTTTAGGATAATTACAAGTGGTATAGAAGGAACGGCTATGCCTTTCTGGAATACGATTAGCGAAACAGAGAGATGGCAGGTAATTTTTTATGTCAAGACCTTTAATGAGCAGTTTATGAAAGACGTTACTGCAAAAGTAGTTTCTGTTGTAAGTATTGCTTCAACACCGGAAAGTGTAAAAAGAGGGCAAGAGCTATTTAAGGAAACAAAATGCTATGAATGCCATGGTGAAGATGGCAGAGGCAACGGGCCATTGACTGTTGCTTTGCAAACAGAGTGGAATATGCCTTATCGTGCCAGAGATTTAACGAAGGGCTGGAATTTTAAGGGTGGTAATACAATTGAAGACATTTATCGAACAATATCGACAGGGTTTAATGAAACTCCAATGGGTTCTTATTTAGAAAAACTTTCTGATGAGGATCGTTGGCACGTTGCTCACTTTGTGAAAAGTTTAGCGAAAGATATGGCATCTGACGTTGTTGTAAAGGTGAAGTTATGCGAAAATGATCAATTGCCAACAGAATCTTCGGACGAAAATTGGAGTAAGGCGACAGCGGTCGAGGTACCTTTGGCAGGCCAAATAATTGCAACTCCCAGGCATTGGGCTCCGTCTATCGATGCGATAATGATAAAGGCATTATATAATAAGAGTGAGATTGCATTTTTGTTAGAATGGGACGATTCTACAAATAAACAAGAGGAAATTTTTAGAGATGCGGTATCTCTTCAATTCCCGACAAAAATTCCTGAATCGCTGAAAAAACCATATTTCGCAATGGGAGATTCTGGTGGGACGGTAAATCTGTGGAGCTGGAAGGCGTATTGGCATGAAGGCTTTGGAGCGGTTGTGGAAGCGCCAGAAAATGAGTCAGGCAGTGTGATTGAAATGAACGCAAAAGGATTTAAGAGCGTTACGATACAACCTTCCGAAAGTCAAAATGTTACCGGTACAGGGATTTACCAGAATGGGCGGTGGAAGGTTGTGCTGAAAAGGACATTGAAGACTGAAGACGCAAAGGGAGATATGCAATTCGAAATTGGAAAACTCATTCCTGTTGCCTTTGCGGTATGGGATGGTTCAAATAGCGATGTGGGTGGGCAAAAGTCAGTTTCGTCTTGGTATTATGTTTCTCTTGAAAAGCCAGTGCCAAAAACAGTTTTTGCCTATGTGTTGATTGCCATTATTATGGGTGCAAGTGTTGAAATGTGGTTTATTGCAAGATTGCGCAGGTTCCCGCCAAAATTGGAAGAAGAATAAAAATAATAACATGTTAAGGAGTTTTTGATGAGGTTAAAGTTTATAATTAGTTTACACAAAACATTATTAATAATGATTGTCTGTTTGCCATTAGTTGTTTTTTCTAATACTTCGTTTGGGCAAAACCGAAAGATAGATACCCTTTATCTAGAGTTAGACAAGAAATATCGCATCCCTGAACAGTGGTCTGCCCTTCCTTTAGACCTAGAAGATCCCTATAAAAGAGTAAAAAATGGACCGCCATTGGTAAATGTTGTCCATAAGGCAAACGTAGAGTGGCTTTCCAGATGGATTGCAAATCCCAAAAAAACTGTGCCGAATGCAAAGATGCCGAATCTTGGTTTGGATTTTGAGGAGATTAAGGCTGTAATTGTGTATCTGAGTAGTCTTGCCGAAAAGGATGTGCCAAATATTACTTGGGATGCCTTTTTGTTGAAGAAAGAGGACGAGCTTTCAGAAGATGAATATGAGAAGATGGACAAGGTGTTTAATAACGGAAAGGGTGTGTGGGGGCGTGCGCGATGCACGATATGTCATCCGATAAAAGGATCTGGTGGAAATGTTGGTGTTGGTCCTGACTTGGGAGAAATAACAACAAAGATAAACAGGAACTGGTTATACGATTGGCTTAATAATACCAAAAGCCACTTTCCCGATACGATGATGGCGCAGTATCGATTTACGGATACGGATATTCGGGGGATTGTAGAGTTTGTAATGCGTGATACGCAGTTTATCCCAGAAGAAAAAGAAGAAGATGAAGGTGGTGTCGCGCCTGCAGAGCCTGAAGTTAAAGTATTGTCAGAAAAAGAATTTTCTGGCTTGAGACAAGACAGTGCCCTTATCGAAACGGGTAGAGATATAGTTGAAAGGGCAAGATGTTTTGTGTGCCATGATATAAAAGGGATTTCTGAATTAATGCCGGTAGTTGATAAAAGACGTGACGGATTGGTCGGATTTGAAAAACTTCTGTATGATATTCGGTGCCTGACCTGTCATCGCATTCAGGATAAGGGTGGTACTTATGCGCCTAATCTAACGTTCACCGGCAGCAAGATCAAGATGGGATGGGAGAGGGAGTTTTTGCAGGCACCTGACATAATTCGCCCGCTGAGCCAGCAAATGCCCAAGTTTAATTTGACTGAAGAAGACTCAAGGGTTGCTACTGAGTTTATAGAAAAGAGTCTTCTTATCAAAGAGGCGCTTCCCGATTTTTATAAGGAAGGGCCGCCATCTGCAGAAGTGATTGCCTCAGGAGAGAAGCTTTTTTATGATAAGGGTTGTAATACGTGTCATGCAGAAGGTACTAAAGGTGGTGGAGTTGTAGGACCTAATCTTGCAACTGTAGGGGATAGATTGCAGTCTTCTTATATCCTTTACCATTTAAAAAATCCGCAACAGGTGAATCCTCAGGGGGTAGAACCAAACTTTGGTCTGTCGGATGATGAGTTGAAGCAGATGGTCGGTTTCTTGGTTGATCATGTGATGAAGAAAGAGGGCAAATAATGGGATATTTTTCGGTTGGGAAAAAAGTTATTATAGCCTCAGTGCTTTTGCTAGGTATCGTGGGCTGGTATTCGCTTGTGAACGGGGGGGATGTTTCTCCACGAGATCAGGTATTTTTGCTATCGACAAAAAAAACCTTTGAATATTATTGTTCTCCCTGCCATGGGATGAAAGGTAAAGGTGATGGTACATTTTTTACAATTGATTTGAAACCGAAGCCTAGAAATTTTACCGATGTAGAATACATGAAAAAAAGGGCTGAGGATCAGCTTGTAAAGTCTATTACGGAAGGTTCAAAGGCTGTTGACAAGTCCAACCTTTGTCCACCGTGGGGAAAGACACTTACGGATAAAAGGATCAAAGAACTGGTAGTCTATATTAGAGGTTTTTCATCGCAGGATCCCGAGAAACAAATAGTTGTGGCGAAAGCGGCTACTGTTGAAGATAAAAAAGTAAGTGTTTTTCGCTCTTCATTGCGATGGGTTTTTGTTGTTGTGATTACCCTTGCTCTAGCGGGGGGAGCAATTAGCGAGTGGAAGAAGCTTAAGAACGAATCAGCGAAATGCTAAAAAATTTACGTAACTCATATGTATAACAAAATATTTATAGCGATTGATAATTCCCGTCATTCCAATTTTTGTATCGACCTCGGTATAGACCTTTCACATAAATATGGTTCTTCGCTGGTAGGGTGTCATGTCTATGATGCCTTATTGCATCAGAGACGCTTTCGTGATATGGAGAAGGGGCTGCCTCCTCAGTATCAAGAAGAAAACGTTCTTCAACGACAACGTGATCTCCATAGTACCCTGATTAATCAAGGGCTCAAGTTAATTTCTGAATCGTATCTGGATGTATTTAAGAAAAAGTGCAGAGAAGCAACAGTTCCTCATGAAGGTCTTTTGTTGGAAGGTAAAAACTATTATGAAATTATTAAGGAACTACACGGGAATCGGTATGATCTGGTGATCTTAGGTGCACTTGGATTGGCTGCTGTAAATGAAAGTGTAATTGGAAGTGTTTGCGAAAGAGTTGTCAGGCGCATTAAAACGGATGTCTTGGTAGTAAAGAATAAATGCCTGGCGGGAAAGGTAGTGATTGCGGTTGATGGAAGTATCTCGTCGATTGCTGGAGTTAAATCGGCTATTAACTTTGCAAAGTCGTTTAATCTAAAACTGGTTGCGATTTCAGTTTTTGATCCGCATTACCATCGTGTTGCTTTTGAAAGTATTGCAAATGTTCTTTCCAAGGAGGCAGGCCAAGTATTTAGATTTAAGGAACAGGAAATCCTCCACGAGGAGATTATAGACAAAGGCTTGGCAAAGATTTACCAGAATCATTTGGATAGAGTAAATAAAATGGCAGGAGATGCTGGGCTCGATGTAGATACGGTTCTTATGGACGGTAAGCCATACGATAAAATTTTGAGTTATATCAAAAAAGAAAACCCATCAACCTTGATTTTAGGGCGTACAGGTGTTCATAATACTAATGGATTGGATATTGGTAGTACGACAGAAAATTTGTTGAGATTGGCACCGTGCAACATTTTACTTACAGGGGGAAGTTTAGAGGCAAAACTTGATATGACGATTGATTATGCAGAGTTTCAGGTACCCTCAGATAAAAAAGAAACTATGGCAAACAGCCGTGAATCTTTGCTTAATGAAAATGGTTTCTTGAGAGCGGTTAAGAGTGATCAAAAAACTTGCGATAAGCCGAGCATGTTAAAGCAGGTTCCTTTCTGGACACAGGAAGCACAGATACAAGCGGAAAAAATTCCATCGTTTATTAGAGGCGTGGTTAAGAGAAAAATTGAGGAATATGCACAAGAGAAGGGATGTCAGGAAATAACGATGCAGATTGTTACTGAGGCTAAGGCATTATTTATGGGTGACGATTCACTTCACCACATTCAGGCGAAACGAAATAGTACATGATTTGTCGGTTCCATCGGATAAACGCCATGGGCAGTCGTTTGAGTTTATTGTGTGACTAATTAAGGATTGCAAGTAT
>JAUPKS010000232.1 GCA_030837315.1 Planctomycetota bacterium | reverse complement strand
GCGTCTTTGCGGTGAACTATTATCTATTCTATGACTTTTGTCGCTGGAAAGAAAAATAAGAAAACATGAAATTTACTGAACTAGACCTTCCCTCAAATATCCTCAAGGCACTTAAGAAGATGGGGTATGATGAAATGACCCCTATCCAGGAGGCGACGTATCCGGTAATATTTGCAGGGCAGGATCTTTGTGCTCTTGCTGAAACCGGGTCGGGAAAGACGGCCGCCTGTGCGATCCCGCTTATCCAGAAAGTTGATCCTGCATTGAATGCCATTCAGGGACTTGTGCTTGTCCCGACGCGTGAATTGTGTATGCAGTATATGGCAGAGATACAGAAGATCGCGGCACAGACTGACGTGATTCCTTATGCGGTGTATGGTGGTTTTGATAAAAAGATTCAGATTGCCACGCTGAAACATGAAGTGCATATCCTGGTTGCAACACCGGGGCGGCTTATTGATCTTTTATACGATGGGGTACTTTCTTTTGCGCAGGTGAAATGTGCTATCCTTGATGAGGCGGATGAACTGTTGAAGGTAGGGTTTCTCGAAGACATTGAATTTATTATGTCATGCATCCTGCATAAACACCAGACGCTCCTTTTCTCTGCGACGATGCCTGATGATATCAAAAAGCTTGCACATGACTGTTTGCGTGATCCCCAACATATCTCCCTTATTACAGAGAGGGTAGCGCCAGAAAGCATTGAGCATTATTTTGCCTATTCCCATCCAAAACAAAAGCATACAGAACTCATGAAGTATCTTGAAGGTGAGGATGTTAATCAGGTGCTCATTTTTTGTAATGCACGGCACATAGTTGATACGGTGTTTCGCTCGCTACGGAAAGATTTTAAAGATATTGACTATATGCACGCGGGACTCGGTCAGGATACGCGTTCTTCGATTATTCGGAAGTTCAGGAGCCAGAAGCTTCGCTACCTTATTGCGAGCGATGTTGCCGCGCGGGGGCTCGATTTTTCGCATGTTTCGCATGTGATTAATTGGGATTTTCCGAGAGATGGAGAGCAGTATACACATCGTACCGGTCGTACTGGCCGTATGGGGAAAAAGGGGAAGGCTTTTACCTTTGTATCCAAACGCGATCTTCCGCTCTTTCGCAAACTACTTAGCAGTAAAAAGATCACTCCCTGCTGGATTGGAAAAGATCCTCTTTGCGAAAATGACGCACCTCCTGAACGGAAAACTCAAAGGAGAAAAAGACCATTTCGGCCTCATTCAACTCAGGGAAGAAAGAAAACAGAATAAAAGGAACTCATCATAGATTTTACCGTCAGGTATCCATACCAATAGAACATCATGGGATATTCTCGTTGAGAACAAGGTGATAATCGAGTTGAAATTCGTGGAATCCGTTAATAAAGCTCACAAGAAACAGGTTTTAACTTATTTGCGTTTGGCAGGTCAGGCGTCCCCTCCTGACATTATGATGACAAGTGGGGACGCGAGGATATTTGCTGAATTTTAGGGAAGCCTTTATGAAGGATGGAATATCAAGAATATTCTATTCTATAATCCAGGTTCATTTGCTTGTACGCCTGGTTGATAGGTAGTATACACAAAAATTGGTATCTTTACATCACCAAGGTGTTTTTCGATCAGTGGTTTAACTTCATTCCAATCTAGTCCCCCGACTCCTGTGGCAATACGAGGTAATGCAAGGCTATTAATTTGCTCTTTCTCTATTTCGTGTCTAAGCCTTCGAAGGCAATGGTTGATATTTGACAAGGTTGCTCTTCCTGGTTTGCTTCCGTGATCAAAAGAACCTTCCTGTGTTAGTAAATTAAAAATACGAATACCGAATCCACCCCATGCCCATAATTCACCGGGTCGAGGATGCGTTTGGTTCGCATAGTGGCGGTAGTCTTTGTGCATTATAGTCCATTTTTCCCTTAATGCCAAAGCTAGTCCTTGATTAAATGGGTCATTTGGTGCAATACCATGGGCAATAGCCTGTGCCTTTGTAAATAAAATATCCCCTGAAACTTCACGAATCATTATTTTTCTCTCCTTTTGCACTGAAAGTGTTTTGTGAAAATATTTTATAGCGTTTCTGTACCTATTATAATAAACCGATTATCAGCAAAATGCAATAGTCTTCAAAAGACGATACACACGCTATAATGCTTGGTTTGTATATGTGGTACGATGTAAACAATGAAAGCCCGTCCTTTTCAACGTATATCAAATTAGATATGACAACCTTAATTCTTCCTGGTAAGGGGAAGTTGATGGTTTTTTCTGGCTGTTTTTGTGGTAGTGTTTTTGTCCATGGTTCATCATCTTCATCTGTTGAACTGATACCCACACCGATAATCTGTCCATTCCGTTCCGCTGCATTAACGTTTGCATCTACCTCTGCCAGTTTCATCCTTGTAATGCTGGAAAGAAAAGTCCACTGGTCTTCGTATGGTTGAAAATGCTGGTTAAGGAAAAGGGTATTACCTTTTTTGCAAGCCTCCTTCTGCAGAGGAAGGGCTATCAGATTACCAAATACTCCCTTTGGCATAGTATCCTGGTTAGGAAAGAGACGATCGTAAGAATCCATACGAGATCTTTCCAGGACTGCCGGAATTTTTAGACTTCTGCATGTCTCCATAAAGGCATTGACATCATTAGCCCAAGACTCCATATCAAAGTCTATAGCAAGAAACCAGCAGGTCTCATCGGTAAGTAATGGATAGACGCCTATGGTATGCTTACCTTCAAGATGTCCCCTGATGACATTATCTGTTGCAGGAGCAAAAGACCGGCGAGAGCATTTACTACATTTTTCCTCAGGACTTGATATGTTAGAGATATTTTCGTGTGGAGAATTGGTTGCGTTGCTTGTGATATCAGGGGAATGGTTGGTAAGTTTTAAAAGTTCGGCACGAAGGGACTTTAATTCGGCAAGTATTTTGTGCCGTTCCTTGTCAAGCGCGGTAAGACGAGATTCTCCATAGGAAATGGCAGATATTAAGGCGTTGCGCCTTTCGTTGTCATTCATTGGATTGCTCTTTTTTCCCCTTTAATATACTCACCTTTTCACATTGATTGTGTGAATTTATTCTACTATAATACCCTACAATCATCAAAGGATTAACAGATAGGTTTGCCTAATAAGGTCTTTGCTAAAAATATAGAATGTACCTGTATTAATTTAATGGGCAAAAGGGAAAAGTTATTAAGACGAATTTTATCAGGTCAATCAGATTACAACATTTCATTCAATGAACTTGTAAATCTTTTGCTTTCACTCGGAGTTAAAATGAGACAGGAAGGAAGTTGTAAAATATTTACAAAAGACGGAATAATTGAGAGGATCAACTTGCAATCGGAAGGTTCGAAGGCAAAAGGATATCAGGTGAGTCAAATAAGGAAAATATTAACAACTTATAAATTTAATGTATGGAGAAGCGATGAGTGAATCACAATATGAAATGATTATTTATTGGGATAAAACAGACAATATTTATGTTGCTGACGTACCAGAACTCCCAGGGTGTATGGCGCATGGTAAGTCAAAAAAAGAAGCACTTGAAAATGCAGAAAAAGCAGTAGAGTTTTGGTTAAAAACGGCAAAAGAAGATGGTATTCAAATACCAGAACCCAAGGGTCGTTTAATGTATGCATAACATCATTGGCCTAACCCACCAGTATATTAAATACGAATAGTGACTAATTTATTAAAACAAATAAACGGTCGCTGTCTTGATTTTACCTTGATATAAAAGAAAAGGTTATCGGAGGAAGCATACTGGGGAGTGATACATTTATCAACTGGGTAAGAGACAAAAAAAATTTAAAGTTAGAACCGATCCCAGATCCTGAAGCTGGTGTGTATCATTTTTTAATATGGAAAGAAACCGAAAGTGGAATAAGGGATATGCTCTCTCCATAAAACCAGACTTTATTAATAAGTAATAGGTAGGAAGTACGATTGGGGTCACTTAATTTATTGACTAATGACCAGTGAAGATACTCCCGATTTCTTTATGGTGCTATTTTTTTGTTACAGGGAATGTTTAGGATCGCATCTTAAATCTTAAGTAATTGTTTAGAAATCATTATAGTAACGCAATAGAAAACCATCACTATTTATTTGTGCTTTTGTTTCTTCGGCATGCCTCTTGACAAGCCGCTTAATATTTTACCTGCTTTTCTCCCTAACTTCGCAACAAACTCTTCCCTGTGGCTTTTTCCGTTTTCTATCTCCAGCTGCATATTAAAGATGAGCGGTTTTAACGTAGTGGAAATCGCTTAATCGGCGAGCTATAAGGATTATTTGTAACAGTTCAGCCCACTATCAACTGTTCATGGCATTAAAAAATCTGTTGGGTTTCGTTCCTCAATCCAACCTACAAAACTACCGAACTATTCTATCCTTAACTTCCTTTTTAATGAGAAATATTTTATTTACCCCAAGGTATTCTTTGAACTCCGTGTATAACAGCAAGCACATCTATTTGATCGGGTTTAATATAATAGATGATACGATAGTGTCCTTCTATAACTTCACGGATTTGTTCCACATTTAATTCTGGAACGATTCGGCCAGACAAAGGAAACCCTGCTATCTGCTGAGATCGCTTTGTCAAACGATCAACTACTCTTTTGGCATATTGATTCGAACTCTGAGCAATATAATCATGAATTGCTGAAAGATGTTCAATTGCTGTGTTAGTCCAATGTACCTTCACTTTGGCAGACCAAATTTTTCACGAACCTGTTCAACAGGGGTAGTTCTGCCTGCCTTGCTGTCATTAAGTCCTGCTTCAATTACCTGTCGAACATAGATCTCGTGCATGATATCATCCCAGGTAACTTCTTCTGGTAGTTTATCCAATAAACGCCGTGCCTCTTCCTTAATGCTGCTTGTTTTCATTATGGTTCTCCTTATAATGATTTAGAATAATTTATAAATATTTAATTTATGAATCTACTCGAAGTCAATAACATTTTGGTGTATGGTTTAGTTAGAGATCAGTAATGATGACAACAACTGTTTTGAAATATTATACATTAATTCCTGTTTCTGCAATATCAGGATATTTCTTCAATGCCTTCTTAAATTTGCGGGAAAGCAAAGGGTCAAACCTTCATGTATCAATTATCAGAATCCTTTTATGTTTTCAAGTTTCCATAGCCAGGAGTTTTTCGATTTCTTCGAAAGAATTACTTTTATCACATGTCTTTATCATGATAGCAATGTACCAAGTTTCTGCAATACCTCTACCACTACTCGAGTCGGTAGGGTACATATCCATTCTGCATCCCGAACACAACAGTCTAAACTCTTGATTCAGCATGTCGATTGTCTTTGGTGACTTGCGCAAGGAGTCGTCTGAGAGTCAACTTGGATTTAGGAGTGGCCTGTTTATTATGTCCGTTTAAACAAATATTCTTCGTCGGATTTAATTTCATAGGTCTTCGGCAAGGGCATATTACAGGTCGCTCCCACGGAGCTTTCTTTGTATTTGAATTTTATTTCTACAAACAGGCCGCCCCTGATGGGGCTACATTGTAACGAAAATATTAAAAATTCAGCCTTGAGGGATTTTAATTATGTATTTGAGTTTACCCAGAAAATAATTTCGTGATCTTTCGCGTATTTTGCGGGCAACATGGTGGATTCGCTTATGCTGAATCGTTCGACTGAGCGCTCACGACGAAGTCCATCCTACAAAACTGGATTCCGTGTCAGGCACGGAACGACAGAGTGGTTATATTTTCAAGGGGGAATTAACTATTTACCACCTCAGTGGCGCTTGCCACGCTTCTTTCAGATCGTGAATGTTTTCGTTGACAACGAGTTTGTTGTTTAGACCGTTGATTTTGAGTATCGGTTCTGCAGTAACTTTACCGAGTAACCCACAGGGAATATTTTTTAATAGTGTTTCAAATTGTTGCTGATGCTCAGGTCGTACTTCCACAATAAAGCGGCTGTTTGATTCAGAAAAAAGGATGGTGTCATTCTTATTGATATGCCCTTCGGTTACAACGGAGGAAAGGTTAAGTGTTATGCCAAATCCGCCGGCAAATGCCATTTCTGCGGCAGCAACGGCAATGCCGCCTTCCGAACAGTCATGACAAGACCTCACCATCCTGCGTTTTGTTGCCTGTGATAAGGTATTCATGATATTTTTTCCTAAGACGGGGTCTACCTTTGGGACGTTATTCCCTTTATATCCATGAATATGGTAATAATGTGAACCTCCTAATTCTGGACGAGTGAGACCCACGATATAGACCAAGTTCCCGGGTTCTTTGGCATCCATTGATACTGCATCCCGAACGTCTTCCATCACCGAAACAGCAGAGATGAGTAATGTCGGGGGTATTACAATCGTTTCTTTGTCAGTGGCGAATTCGTTATTCAGGCTATCTTTTCCGGAGATAAATGGGGTTCCATATGCGATGGCGATGTCGTAACAAGCCTGTGCCGCCATCACAAGGCTACCGAGACGATCTGGCTTATTGGTGTTACCCCAGCAGAAGTTGTCTAAAAGTGCGACCTGCTCTAAACTCCCGCCAGATGCTATGATCTGTCGTAACGCTTCATCAATAGCGGAGGCAGCCATACGATACGGATCTATTTCGCCGTACCGGGGGTTCATGCCATTGGATACAATGATGCCTTTTCTGGATCCCAGGACTGGGGTAACAATACAGGCATCACCTGGTCCATCATTCTGTAGTCCTTGAAGAGGTTTTAGTACACTTCCACCCTGTACCTCATGGTCGTATTGGCGTATGACCCATTCCTTACTGCAAACGTTCCATGCCGCGAGTATCTTTTTTAAATCAGGCCCAAAATCTTCTTTTTCTGATAGCGTAGGTTCCTCAAATATGGGTTTATGCCATATGGCCTTGCGTTCCAGTCTGGGTATACCGTTGTGGAGAAAATCCATTTCAATTTCACCAACCACGTGAGAATTGTATGACAGGCGCAATACTTTGTCGTTTGTGAATCTTCCAATTACCGTAGCTTCAACGTTTTCTGCTTTAAATAATTTAAGGATGTCATTTTCTTTTTCTGGTGGAACGGCGAGTACCATCCGTTCTTGTGCCTCGGAAATCCAGATTTCTGTGTAGGAAAGACCTGCGTATTTAAGGGGTACTTTTTCCAAATGGACGAGTGCTCCCAAGTCTTGACCCATTTCACCCACGGCAGAGGACAGGCCCCCGGCGCCACAATCGGTGATGCAATTGTACAGCCCTTTGTCGCGGGCTTGTAAAAGCACGTCTAATAATGCCTTTTCCGTTATGGCATTGCCGATCTGAACGGCGCCACCCGATATCTGCTCTGATTTTTCATGTAACTCTGCTGAAGAAAATGTAGCACCGTGAATGCCATCACGCCCCGTCCTGCCTCCTGCAACAACGATGAGATCGTTGGAATGGGTTTCTTTTTTGCATTTATCTTTTGGTATGAGACCCACCGTTCCACAAAAGACGATGGGGTTGCCGATGTATCGTTCATCAAAAAAGATAGCACCGTTAGTGGTGGGGATGCCCATGCGGTTGCCGTAATCCCGTACACCTGCAACGACCCCTTTGAAAATTCTTTTTGGATGTAAAACGCCTTTAGGGATTTTATCTTGAGGGGTATCCGGTAGACCAAAACAAAACACATCGGTATTTAGGATGGGTTTTCCTCCCAATCCCGTACCCATCACGTCCCTGATTACACCCCCAACGCCTGTATTAGCGCCCCCATAAGGTTCGATGGCGGACGGGTGGTTGTGAGTCTCTACCTTGAAACAAATGTTATATTGATCGTCAAAATGTACGATACCGGCGTTGTCTTTAAATACAGAAACACACCAGGATTTGTTAAGTTCACTGGTTGCCTTCATGATGGTACTTTTTAATAAATTATCGATTTTATTTCCATCGAATTCGATAATGCCTCTGAAGGTTTTGTGGACGCAGTGTTCAGACCACGTCTGTGCAATGGTTTCAAGTTCGATGTCGGTAGGTTCTCGTTTCATGGACTGGCAATATTTTTGGATAGATTGCATCTCGGGTAAATTGAGAGACAACTGACCACGAATGCTTATCTCTTCCAATTGTTTATTGTCTGCATGTAATAACGGTACGTTCTGCTTTTTAAAGGAATACTGAATAGTGCCATGATCGTAGTTAGGTGTTTCAGGGTAAATAAAAACATCCTCTATCTTTGTGTTTGCAAGGATCTTGGTTGCTATGCTGTGGATCGCTTCCTTTGATATATCCCCATCAATTGTATACTTTTGAGCAGTTTTAACACCGTCAACGCCTATTCCTATATCGCGGAGTGCCTTTAAAACCGACTGTTCAACGGGGTCCATGACGCCAGGTTTGCGGCTAATCTCGATGGTGTGATATCCTGAATCGGAAATCCGAATTCCGGAATCGTTCGACTGAGCGCTCACGACGAGGTCTGAAATCTGATAGTGTTGGGTGATAGTATCTACCAGGAGTTTTTTGGCAATAGTATCCAGATCATTTTTGCTTATATTTCCAAAAATGATGTAAACTTGACGGATTCTGACGTTTGTAACTCCAGGGAAACCAAATGCTTCGATTTCTGACCGTACATTATTTCCCAGCGGATCGGGAAGTTCGTCCTTAAAAAATACTTCAATTCTTGAATACATAGAACTTATTTGTTTATACCTTGGTTTTTATGATTGTTGTGAAATACGGTATCACGTGACAATTTTGCCTTTTTTAACCTATCAAGTAACATAGTATGGTCTTTGTTCTGGAGATCGCTTCTCAATGCAGCAAGTTCAACCATAAATTGGTCGATTGATTTTATAACATTATCACGATTGTGATCAAAAATATTTACCCAAAGCTCCGCGTCCCCGGATGCAACCCTTGTAGTATCTCGTAATCCGCTTGCACCATAAACAAGATGTTCTTGTTTAATTGAATTCACCAGACATGAGGCAATCAGATGGGGCAGGTGACTCACGTATGCAAGTATTTCATCATGCTGTTCCGGGCTTAAATAGATAATTTTCGCCTCTAAAAGTTGCCATAAAGAAGAAATTGTTTCCACTCCCTTTGAATCTTTGTTGAGAGGCGTTATGATACAGTTGCAGCCTGCAAAAAGATCTGGTGATGCAAATTCAACACCTCTTTGCTCTGATCCTGCAATAGGATGCGCACCAACGAATGTAATATCTTTTCTTATAGTATGCGTAATTTGCTGAACGATATAATGTTTTGTGCTTCCTACATCGGTGAGGATGGCGTTGCTTTTCATAAAGGGTATAATTTTTTTTGCAGTATCGATAATCTGGTTTACCGATGTGGCGAGTATGACAATATCGGCATTTTTTACCGCCTCCCCGATATGCAACATTCCCAGATCAATGGCATGCATTTTAACAGCAGTTTCGAGAGAGGAAGCCCTGTGACCCACACCAATAACTGTTTTCGCCAAATTCCTTTTTTTCAGTCCGAGTCCGATGGAGCCACCAATGAGTCCCGGGCCAATGATACAGACAGTTCCAAATTGCATGTAATCACTATACATATAAAAATTTATGGACAGACAAAGAACATCAGATGTTACCTATCGGACTTCTTTTTGTCAATATTTTTAAGCGGTTAAAGGTGAGAATTTTCAACAATAAGATTCTATGATTATTTATTTAGCTGATTAAAGGTGACAAAGCATGTTCTTCTTCGTGAATATAAAATTTTTGTAGTGATAAAATAGCAAAAGGGGGGATTTGTTTGTGGTTATGGTGCGCTATGGTCTGGTCTAAACCACATTTCATAGAGGGGAATAAAGATGTATGCCCCAAAGCTCAGAATGAGTAAGATATTGGAAACAGTGAAGGCAATTACAAAGTGATGGCATGCATATCTGATAAGCCAGGGGGCTGCGAGGTTCAATATAATCCCCATAAATGAAACGCCATATATGATAATCTTTAATCCTTCACGGGTATGGGTCATGGCCAGAATGCGGGAAAGGATAAACATGACAATGGGAATTGAAAAAATATGTGTGTGAGTCACCTCCAATAGCTCTCGATAGGATTTTGGAAAAAACAGACCTTCTTCGAGTTTTAATTTGTTTTCTTCGGCAGATAGTGGGGTATCGAGCTCTTCCTCTTTATCACCACAGTAGTAGCGTATGGTCTTTTGTGAAGAAAGCCCTGTTCTCTCATAATAATTCAGGAAACCAAGGCCGATAGCAACAGACATTATGAATAAGAAAAAAGTAAAAAAAATCTTGTTGCTAATCGGAAGTAACCACATGCCACCTGACATTGTCTTCTCCTTTAACGTTGGTTTTTTTGAATTTGTCTGCGAACCCCTTCGTCATGTCAATCATTATTTTCCCACCCTTTTCCTCATACGCAATCAAGGCGTCGGTGTTAGGTATCTTTTTAATAAGCTCCAGGCCTTTTTCATGACCCAGAACAAAGACACTGGTTGATAGTGCATCAACTTGTGTGCTCGTGGGGGCTATAATCGTTGTTGCAATAGTGCCGCTTACCGGCCTTCCTGTAAGTGGGTTTATGATGTGGGAGTAACGTTTCCCCTTAAATTCAAAGAATCGTTCATAATCTCCCGACGTGGCTGTGGCTTCATTCTTCAGCTCCAGATAACCAAGGATTTCATTGTTGTCCCGTGGGTGTTGTATGCCAATCTTCCATGCATTTTTGTCAGGGGGGGTGCCCAGTACATAAATATTTCCGCCAAGATTGATACAAGCATTATTTATACCAAAATTTTTCATGATTCCCAGCGCCTTATCGACGGCATATCCCTTTCCAATAGCACCCAAATCAATTTGAGTCTGCGCGTTTTTAAAAAATACCGTACTTGGCTTTTTGGGGTCGGCATTTTTGTTTATTATAATGTTCTTATAGGAGATGGCGGGTAAAAGTTTTTCTATTTCTTTGTCAGGGGGTACATGCCCTTTTTCATGGAAAAATCCCCAAAGGGCAACGATGGGTGAGACAGTGATGTCGAAAGCACCACTGCTGAGTTCACTATAATAGTGTGATTGTAAGATCACATCGAGGAGTTCTTCCTGGCAGGGGACAGGGGATTTTCCTGCCTCTTTATTTAATTGGGAAAGTTCGCTATTGTTTTTGTAATTACTCATAATGCGATCCATGCGCTCCATTTCATCCAACGCCCCTTCGATAGCCTTTCCTGCAGTTTTCTCATCATGTGAGTATGCTGATACCTCGGCAAATGTGCCCATAATCATGCGAGTTTGTTTCGCCAGTTTTATACCAGAAGACAACTCCTCCCGATTGCTATCAGACGCCGTCTTGTACTCTGTGCTTCTTTGAATGCCAGTTTTACTGTCCTGTGTGGTTTGAGATTTGTTTGCCGCGCTTATGGGTTTTTCTTTCTCAGACATCACCGTATGTTTATGGGCTAGTTTAATGGTATTCACATCTCTTTTTCCGCTAAGGTAATAGGTATTAACGACGGCAAGCACCTTTCTTACACCCGCACACATGTATTGCACTGACATGGTGGCCCCTGTTATGTTGATTATATCTTTGTTTGTCCTGAGTGGATTTTTAAAAGATTTGCCGATAAATTGGGAGAGGAAACGTTTTCTGGCAATCTCTCCACCCCGACTTTCACGGTAAACGAG
>JAUPKS010000028.1 GCA_030837315.1 Planctomycetota bacterium | reverse complement strand
GAACCTATTCCAATGGAATGTATTTGCGGCTTGCCTTTGCGGCAGCCATCCATTTCGATCCCGATGTCCTGGTTATTGATGAGGTGCTGGCGGTTGGCGATTCCCGTTTTCAGCAGAAGTGTCTTGACCGATTGGCAACCTTTCGAGGGGCAGATAAGACTTCAATCATAACGTCGCATGATTCTGCTCAAATCCGCTATTTGTGTGATGAAGTGTTAGTTTTGGAAGAAGGGCGGGTGGCGATGATAGGAGATCCGGAGAACGCCATTCAATGTTACAATGATCTGATGCGTCAACGGACAGAGAAGCGGGCGGCACAGCTTTCAGGTGGAACAATACAGCCTGGCTTAGTGGTCGATCACGGTAGTCGTAAGGGAACACTGGAAGCGGAGATCTGTGCGGTCAACGTGTATAATACCCAAGGCAAAACTACTAATACTCTAGACAGCGGTGACGACCTGACGATTGTGCTTGAATATAACCTTGCGAAGCCCTTGCCTGATTTTGCTCTTGCCCTGGGCATCTTTACTGAGACAAATATTAAATGTTTTGAATCCTGTATATCCTCGGTTATTACCGTCTTTGGATCCTTAAATAAACATGGCCGCTTGAGCTGCCGTCTGTCTGCGCTGCAATTGCTTCCAGGAAGCTATTATATTAACGTTGGCCTTTATCCTACGGACTGGAACTACGTATACGATTACCACTGGCAAATGCACCCCTTGCATGTGTTGAGCAAAAGTGAAGAATATTCTGGAATTTCTGGTGTAATCTCGTTACATCCTGTCTGGTTCGCTTTAAAATGAGGTTGAACAGTTGAAAAGAAGATGTGAGGCTAAACAAGGACAATGCAATGAACAGTAAAGATCGGAATCATATAGTTGTTGTGGAAGCCTACGAAGGTTTTATAGAGTATCTTTCTGATGAACCGGAGGAACGAAAGTCCTTGCAGGGATTAGGCCTTCCAGTCGAAGAAATAGCCGAGCGTCTTGATTGTCGAATTACGATTCTTTGCTGGGATCAATGGTATCACTACGAGCAAAAAGAGACATGGGTGCCAATACCAGCAACGCGGCCAGTATCGCAACCCGATTTCAGCAACCCCTCAGAAGCCTTTAAATCCCCGATGGTGAGGCGGGTTCCAATTCCCACAAGAGATCCCGATTATTGTCTCCCATTTGACGAAAAGGGCTTGAGCCCAAGATCTTACGGGCTCATTTATGATAGCGGTTTATTATTTTTTGCTTCTTATTGTCTGAACAAGGAACTTCAGGCATTTTACAATAAAGACCCCTTCCATGTTGCCATCCTGCCCATGTGGGGCGGTGTCGGGTACGTTACCCAGATGGCAAGGGCAACCCAGGTTCCTGACATGATAGATGTCCCTTTTGTAGTTATGGTTACCGACAAATCTGTTAATTGTCAGATGGCTAATCAGGAGGGACTCTGGACCAGACACGCGATCATACGTCGCCAGATGGAAGACGTCTCGCTTGCCTTGGCTGATCTGGCGTTAGTTTTCGGACCAAGGGGGAAGGAAATTGCCGCAGAGGGCAGGTTGCCTGATGCTTCTGCTCCGGTTTGCGCTCCCCGTTTTGTAGATATCGCTTTGCTCGAAAAAGTCGCCAATGCATCTGCGCAATTCACTCATAGTAACAATCCTGTGGAATTCTTCCTCTACGAGCCACAGCAAGCTGCTTCGGGAGTACTTGCCACCCTGGATGCCGTTACTCTTTTAGCAAATAATGGAGTACATTTGAACCGGCCGGTGATAAGTGCCGGACCGTCTATGACTTTTGCTCCCATGAAGCCGAGGGAGTTTACTGATTACTGGTCATCTCGTGGAGCCGTGCGCGAACTTGTCCGGGAACGTCAATGGGAGTGGAGGAAAGAATATCCCCGACTCGACCAGGTCTTTCCCGTTCGTCTTTATCCCAGCTTCTTCGATCATCTTCCCAATATCTGGGCAGAACTTGCCCGGGGTTCTTTGGTGCTTCTTTCCCCAGCTGCCGCAGAAGGGTTAGCACCAGGAGAAATTCTTCCCCAGGAGGTTTTAATTCAGGGTGACCCGTCACCAGAGAAGGTGGCAGATTGCCTGAAAAAAATTGCGGGAACAGATATTAAAAAACTAGATCAAATTAGACGAGAGTTGTGTTCGCGGGTTGTAGAGGCACACCGGGAAAAGAGACGAGGCCTCTTTATCGAGGAAACCAGGGAAGCTCTGGGACGACTCCTTCAGTCCCGTCCCAAACCACAAGACCTATCGCGGATTGCGCTTATGTTTTTCGACCGCCGTGTACCTCTTTCGGTACTTGCACAGGAAGACAGGCCACCCCCATTGCCGAAACCGAGGCCAGGAACAAGGAAAGGGACGCTGTCAGTTGTTGTGACCTGCTACGAGATGGGGTCTATGATCAACGAAGCGGTAAGAAGTGTTTGGGACGCCGAACGTCAGCCAGATGAAGTTTTACTTGTTGACGACGGTTCACACGGAGGCGAAACTCTCGAAAACATCAGAGAACTCGAAAGATATGCTTCTAAAAATAACCTTCCCCTGAAAGTTATTCGACAGCGGAATCGAGGGTTATCTTCGGCAAGAAATGCAGGACTTGAGGCAGCGAACGGGGAGTTTATCTCCTTCCTCGATGGAGACGATATAATCGAACCGCAGTTTTACCAGATCGGTCTTCGGATTCTTGAAAAGTATCCACGTCTAGGTGGTGTCGCAGCCTGGGCATTCATCTTCGGTGCGGAAATTCCAGATGGCTTTTGGAATGCCCATCAGCCTGAATTTCCTTTTCTGTTTATTGAGGATAGTATAATTGTACCCTGCTTGACACGCACAGAACTTTTGCGGGATCTTGGCGGTTATGATATCCGCCAACGGTATAATTACGAAGACTGGGAATTAGGCATTCGAATGCTTGTGTCCGGCTGGCCGATTGTCACGGTACCCATGCACCTTTTAAAGTATCGTGTCCGCAGAAATTCTCTCTACCGCAGTATGACGGACGTGCAGAATCAAGTTATGCGGGAACTTTTATTGAATACTCATCGGGAAACGGTTTCCAAATTTGCCGTTGAAATTGCTATGCAATTAGAAAATCAATGGAAGAGGCATGTTTGTTCTCATGCAACTTCATCTATTCCTGCCCAAAATCAGAACTGTGATATTTCTTTTCGCAAAATATTTTCAAAAGCAATCAGGCGGCTTCTGATGCGGTTATCTACTAATAGAAAGGATGCAAGTCTTGTATGAAACACTTGATTATCTGCCGTGAATATCCCCCTGCGCCAGGCGGAGGTATTGGAACGTATGTAGTCCATATCTCACGGCTGCTTGCTGAAAGCGGGGAGACCGTACATGTAATTGGGCAGCTTTGGGAGGGGGCGGAGAAGAAGGTTGAGGAGAAATATCACGGAAGACTGATTATTCATCGCGTTCATTTCGAAGACTGGCCAACTTCTGTAGACCGAAAATCGGGGTACTCTTTTATATCCTGGGAAGAAAAGGGTCTTTTTGGATCGCGTTTCCGACCTCAATGTTTCTCCTGGCAAGCAAGTCTTCTTGCCGAAAATCTTGTTGAGCAGGAAGGAATCGATATAATCGAAGCTCAGGAGTATGAAGCGCCACTTTATTATTTACAGCTTCGGCGCGCTCTGGGGTTTGGGCCAAAAAGATGTCCACCTTGTGTCGTTCATCTGCATTCACCCTCTGAGTTCATAGCACGCCACAATGATTGGGATATTAGTTTGCCTGATATCCTGACGGCAAAAAGACTTGAGGATTACAGCATTGCTGCATCCGATGCTTTGCTTTGCCCTAGCCGATATCTTGCCCGGCAGGTAGAAACCTGGCATGGATTACAAGAGGGTAGTATTTTTGTGATTCCTTACCCGATGGGCGACAGCCTTACGTTAGAAAGGGACAAAAATACATGGGAACAGGGAACAATCTGTTATGCAGGACGACTTGAACGACGTAAGGGCATAATAGAGTGGACTGACGCAGCAGTTGCCGTTGCCCGTAATTATCCATCGGCACATTTTGAATTCGTAGGCGCTAACATTCTTGGTACCCAAGAAATGAACGGTGAAGAATTTGTGAAACGCCGTATTCCCGACGATTTACTGCCAAGGTTTCACTTTCGTGGGCAACAGAACCGTTCGTCCCTTTTTCAGTTCCTGGCAGGAGCCCGTATAGCAGTTGTTCCATCGCGGTGGGAAAATTTTCCTAATACCTGCATTGAGGCCATGTGCTCAGGACTTCCGGTAATTGCATCGCGTGAGGGAGGAATGGCGGAGATGATTGAAGATGGTCGTACAGGTTGGATAGCTCAAAACGCCAGCAGCGATGGGCTTGCACAAGCCCTCAAGCGCGCACTTGAAACCCCACCACTGAAAATTGCTGAAATGGGTCGTTGCGCATCGTCGGACATCAGACAAATATGCGATAATAAGAAAATCGTGGAAAGCCATGCAGATTTCCGCAGTCAGGTTGTTAATAAAGGAGCAAAACGGTCTTTGCGCCTGCCAGTGAATTTACCATGGACCAAAAAGTCACTTTCGAACGGCTTGACACGCTGCATCTCACAAAGCAAAAACAAAGAAGGACTCGCCATCGTAGTCACTTGTTTCAACACGGGACAATTTCTTGAAGATTGCTTGCGGAGTATTGAACTGCAGACGAAGAAACCAGCTATCGTGATTATCGTAGATGACAAATCAACTAAGGAACAAACATCAAAAGTTCTCCATAAAGTACAGCAAGATGGATGGCAGGTTATTCAGAAAAAAAACGGTGATCTTGTGCCAGTGAAGAATACCGGTATCGAAATTGTTCTTGGTTCTAAGCCAGATATCCTCGGTTTTATTTTTCTCAAAGCAGAGGATCGACTGAACCACGGTTTTGTTGCGGCATGTGAATTGGTCCTTCAACGGTGTCCAGAGGTTGGTCTTGTTTCCTGCTGGGCTCAATTTTTTGGGACCGATAACAAAATTTGGATCAGACCCTGTCCAAGTTTTCCTTATCAATGGCTATCAAATGAGGCTGCTCCTTTTAGTGCTGTACGGGCTGAAGCGCTTCGCGAGGCTGGTAACTTTCGTTCAGAGATGAGTGCTGGGTATGATATTTGGGACCTTTTCAACGCAGTAATGGCTGCAGGATGGGTTGCCGTAACCGTTCCAGGGATACTGGGCAACCATTGGGTTTGGAATGACTCAAAGATACACATATCGAATGTCCGCAGTCAGGGAAGGATGCGAAGGGAGCTTCTTGAAAGGTTTCCCGATCTCATTGCAAGGGATACAAATGACCTTGTTCTTCTTACTCAGTCACATGTTGGATATTCAATAGAGGACGAGTTTTTTACACACAGAAAATACCTCAGCATAATACAAAAAATACTTCGTTCTCCTACTCCTATCGGAAGGGGGTTACGGGTTCTAAGAAAGATAAAGAATAAAATACGTCGGCATGCACCTGGTTGGGTAAATAATCTTCTTTTGCGTATAACAGGCTAACACAGAAAGGCTTACAAACATGAATGTACTCATATCGGCTATAATATGCACGCATAATCGTGCTGAGTATCTAACCAAAGCAATTCAAAGTTTAATAGATCAGCGCACCCCCAAAGAAAACTATGAGATCATAATAGTGGATAACTGTTCAACAGATGCCACGAAGGAAACAATTAAACAGTTCTTCGTCAAGGCAAATGTAAGATACCTCTATGAGCCCACACTCGGAGTAACATCCGCACGTAATACAGGCTGGCGTAATGCACAAGGAAAGTATATTGCATACCTGGATGACGATGCCATCGCTTGTCCAGTCTGGCTTGATAAAATTTTAGAAGTATTTAAAACGGTCACACCACGACCGGGTTGCGTAGGAGGAAAGGCAGTGCCAATATGGGAAGGGACAAGGCCTGCATGGCTATCGGATTGGCTTTTACACGGCCTTGCTATTATAGATTGGTCTGAGACTCCTCACGTTTTAACTAATATTTCTGTAGAATGGCTCGTAAGTGCTAACATTGCTTTCCCTAGGGAAATTCTAGAGAACATCGGAGGATTTAATACACGCCTGTGCCGGCAGGGGAACAATCTTTTATCTAACGGTGAAGTCTTCCTTGAAAAGCAAATCATCCAGCAAGGATATACCTGTTTCTATCATCCAGAGATAATGATTAGTCACCATATCTTTAAATCTAGATTATGCCAGGCATGGTTCAAACGGCGTTACTACTGGCAGGGGATTTCTGACGCAGTAATGCAAATACTTCAGGAAAGTCCGTCAACATTACAGCGGTTACGCCTTGCTGCCTCAAAGACAAAAATCCTGTTACAATCACCCGAAAAACTAAAGCGCTTGCTGTTGCCTACAAAAGATCCAGAACAGTTCACACAAAAGTGTTTTGATTTAATAACGCTGGGTCATATATACGGCTTATTGAGGGTTGCGAAACCATGACTATAAAAATACATCTCATTCGGACCCGACGCCCTCATTGGGGTAAATATTCTGGCATAAATCAGTATCTGGCGTATATCGATCACAATAAATACCATGTAGATATTTATATCGCAGCAGATAGTGATGAGGATTTTCCCATAAAAAGCAAAACTGTATGCAAGTGGTTGCGTTATCTGGTTCAAAGGAAGGGTATGCAATATTATAAGCTGAGCGACCTGACTGCTGAAATCAGGGCGCTTCGCAAATGTTTTCGGAATAAGGTCGATGTAATACACTACATGGATGGTGAACACTCAGCTCAGTATTTATCATGGCTGTGTAAACTGCCTCGGAATGTAAGACCTAAAGTGGTTGCCACATATCACCAGCCTCCGGAACTACTTAATTCACTGACGAACAAGAGAGTTATTTCCATGCTTGATCATGTTACGGTTGTATCTCCCGAGCAAATCTCGTATTTTCGGGAACTATTACCCCCTGATAAAATTAGTATGATCTTACACGGTATCGACGTTGATTTTTTTCGGCCAGGCAGTAAATTAAGAACAGATGGTAAGTTTCGGTGTATTACCGTTGGGCACTGGTTAAGGGATTTTAAAGCTATCCGGGAGGTGGCTGAAAAATTGACGGTATATAAAGACATAGAATTCCATGTTGTATCATCTAATCTTACCGGTCCAAGACTAACTGGACTGGAAGGTTTGACGAACGTTATCCTCTATAGAGACACTCTTGATGATGCCGGATTACTGGAACGGTATCAGCAATCTGATATACTCTTTTTGCCTTTATTGAATTCAACTGCGAATAATGCCCTTCTTGAAGGGATTGCTTGTGGGTTGCCTGTAGTTTCAACCTATTTACCATCGGTGAAGGCATATTTGCCTGGCAATGAGGCTATCTTGATAAAAGACAATGATCCCAAGCAGTTTGTGGAGGTTATATTGCGACTGTCTCAGACCACCGACGAGTGTAAAAATATGGCACGAGAAGCCAGAAAAAGGGCAGAGTCGTTGGATTGGCGGAACATTGCGCCACAATACGAAGCAGTTTATTCTAAGCTAACGGGTAAATAAATTTACCTGAAAATTGCATTGGGACACAGATAAACGCTGATTTACACTGTTTTTTCAACGACATAAATAATCACAGGTGATCACCTAATAGGTTAGTTAAACAACTGTAGAGACGCACTGCAGTGAATCTCTGCCCGATTTTATCTGCGCTTATCTGCGTTAATTTGTGTCCTATTGCAGAATTTAGATTTTAATTTTATGGATGAAAAACAGGAGATATGCAAGGTGGGTTAAGTGGAGCGAACCCACCAGAAGAAAGGCGGATTTGGCATAAAAAACAGCGCCTTAATCCACCCTACCCAGACCATAATAACGAAAAGCTGCAAAAAGAAATAATTATGTATTTTTTACGTTATCATAGGGAAAAAGATATATAGAATGTTTGACAACCAACTTTTTTGTTCCAGACCTTTTGAGTGGTTTGAAGTAACTCAGGTGAATGAAATCGGAGAGGTGTTTATGTGTTGCCCTTCCTGGCTGGATACGCCAATAGGCAACCTTAAATACCAATCGGTTGAGGATGTTTGGAATGGCAAAAAAGCGCAGGAATTACGACGCTCAATCCTGGATGGATCATTCAAATATTGCGATCACGCAAGGTGCCCTTTTTTACACACGATATCGGAACCAGTTCAAATATTTAAAGATGTTAGAGACGAAGATTTAAAACTTGTGATAGAAAAAAAGCTCGTGATTTTACCGTATGGACCAAGAGAAATTAATTGTAGCTATGACAGGTCATGCAATTTATCCTGTCCATCGTGCCGGACAAAAATAATTGTAGAAAGAGAAAATAAGAAACAAATATTGGAGGTCCAAAGGAAAATCCAGAATGAAGCCCTTAAGGATGCTTACTCTTTATATATCACAGGTTCAGGTGATCCTTTTGGCAGTCCCTTTTTCAGAAAATGGCTACAAACCATAAAAAGAGAAGATATGCCAAGCCTTAAGAAGATACATTTACATACAAATGCACAGCTATTGACATCAAAGATATGGAGTACGATACCAAAGGACATTCAACCTCTTATAAAAAGCATGGAAATTTCAATTGATGCTGCAAGGTCAAACGCGTATTCTGTCAATCGAAGGGGTGGAAGCTTTGAAAGGCTTCTGGTGAATCTTGAATTTATTAGTACCTTGCGGAAGAATGGCCCGCTGGAATGGGTAGGTATAAGTATGGTTGTTCAGGAAAATAATTTTGTAGAGATGCCCGATTTTGTACGCCTTGGCAAACGTTTTAACTTTGATACTATTTATTTTAGCAGATTAGTAAATTGGGGAACGTTCACTGAAGAGGAATTCACCAGCCGGGCGATTCATCTTTCCACTCATCCAAGACATATGGAATTTCTTGCTGTGCTTAAAAACGAAATATTTGATGAGCCTCTCGTTTATTTAGGAAATTTAACGGATATGAGATTGGCATGATCGTATCTGTCATTATACCAGCTCACAATGCGGCAGGTACACTTGCCGAAACCCTTGAATCACTCCGTATCCAAACCTGTACAGATTGGGAGGCAATCGTAGTTGATGATGGATCGAGTGATGAAACGGTGGCTATCGCTGCAGGTTTTGCACAAAAAGACCATCGAGTCCGTGTTGTGAGTCAACCAAAAGCGGGGGTTGGTGCAGCACGAAATACGGGGGTCGGTCTGGCAAGATATGAATGGCTGCTTTTTCTCGATGCAGACGATTGGCTCGTACCACAGTATTTCGAACGAATGACCCACGTGCTTGTTTCCGATTCTGGCATTGATGCGGTTTACTGTCACTGGGCCCGCGTTGCTCGCGATGGTACGCTTGTTAGTGAGGATTTCCGTCGTCAGACGGGTGATATGTTTTCCACGTTTGCACGCGGGGCTGTCTTTCCTGTCCACGCATGCATTGTTCGCCGGGCAATCGTCGAGTCCGTCGGCGGATTCGATACATCACTCAGGACATGCGAGGACTGGGATCTTTGGCAACGTATCGCGCGTACGGGCGCTCAATTTGGTGCAATTGAAGAAATACTTGCACTCTGCCGTATGCAGCCGGCCTCGGCCTCAATCGACGGCTTTCAAATGCTTGCCGATGGTCTTCGCGTAGTAAAGCATGGACACGCACCTGACATACGCGTAAAGAATCCACACCCTGATCACGCAAACGGATTACCTGTTGAGCAGTTACCAGGCCAGGTATTTTATTTTTTATGTTGGTGTGTTGGTCTTGTGATTGGCTGTGGCAAAGATGCCCTATCACTGCTCAAGTTGCTTGAGGAGTACAATTATCCCGGACTTGACCCACATAGCGTAGCGCAAAACATTTATCGGGCTGCGGTCCTGCCCACGTGCCAAACCGCCCCTGCCTGGATTGAGCTTTGGCCAAAGGTGGAGCATCATATTGACTTGTATCTGCTAGCCCTTGAGAAGCAGGCAAAGGCTAACTGCCTAGCCCGTCGTGCCCGTGTTGCTTTGGAGCATATGATTTTGAAACACGTGCCGTCCTTGCTGCCTCTGACTGTGGGATCTACGCATGCAGCCAGGACTGAAGTGACGGAACCGATCAAAGACATTTTTCTCCCCGCATCAGTTGAACGCCTCCGATGTAACATTGAATCAGAGGGATTTGGTGTTGGACTCATAGAACTTCCCGTCTTCAACGGGTTTGTTCCTGGTTATGTGCTTGCAGATGCTATAGCAGCAGAGTTTGCCTGGATAATTATCAGGCGGTTCTTTGAACATACGGTATACTCCAAACTCAACATCAGACAGGAGTCAGCGGGGCTATCCCTTTGGCGGGGATCGCTGTGTCTTGCAAAAGCGCTTCCCGGTAATGAATGTGTTGTTAAACAACAGATGCACGAAACGGTTGGTTGGACTGTATTTTTGCAGGAAATATGGGGGCGGCCTGAATGGCCCAATGAACGCTTTTACGATGCACAGACAGTCGAGGAAGGAATGGTTGCGAAGGTCTCTGCAAAGAATAACTGGATTACCATAGAAGTTAGTGAAGATATTCCCGACGTGGAGGTTTCTGGCAGAGAGCTGAATGTTCTAATAACCGCAGGCGGAGCTGCCCTTACGGTTGTGACCCTTCCTGTTCAGGGGAACATTTTACATGCCCAGGGATTACGTGCGACAATTACCGACGCGTGCGGCATGGAGTTATGTCGAGTTGCCGTCCGTGAAGGCTTGATTGGCAGGTCTATGAACAATCAGCCGTCTACACTCAAGGAACGATTGGCAGCGGCGGCTGAGGCAGTGCATGGTCATGGGAAGGGTTCAGTTTTCGAGAGACATAGTTTCACTGCGGGAACAACAGACATTCTTCGTAGTGTAATATTTCCTGGAGAGCATGCTATAGTATTTGGCCGTCGTGCGTATGGTGACATTGGGACAAGCATTTCCCGCCGCGCAATGCTACCTGCGGCAGTTGCTCCAGAGCTTATTGAGGCGGCTACCATTGCAGGAGAGCCAGTGATTCAGATTCCGGAGCCGTGTACAAACCCCTCGCGTGTGGTTTATGTACCAGAGCTGATTGTGCGTTCATCATTGCAGGGTCAGGAGTCCATCGTGGGTGCGAATACTTCTGAGATGGAGAAATCGTGCGATACGCCAGTTTTTGGTCACGATTATTTTGAAAAGGTCTTTGCAGCACGACCAGACCCATGGAAGTATACAAGTCCGTATGAGCAAAAGAAGTATGAGCAGACACTTGAAATGCTTCCGCCGGGGCGCATCGGGAGGGCATTGGAGATTGCCTGCGCCGAAGGTCATTTCGCGGTGAAGTTAGCGACCCGTACCGATCATCTCATTGCTGCTGATATCTCCCAGACTGCACTTGGTCGTGCCGCCAAGCGTTGTTCGAACATGAAGAACATGCGTTTTGTACAACTCGACCTGAATCGGGATACACTTCCTGGCCGCTTCGAATTGATCGTATGTAGCGAGATGCTCTATTATGTTGGTGGGCAAGATGCCCTAAAGGCTATTGCCCGCAAGTTAGCTAAGGCTGTCGAACCGTGGGGATATCTCCTGACTGCGCACGCATATATAATCAAGGATGATCCGGATTATACGGGTTTTGTTGGCTGGGACAACGTTTCGTTTGGTGCGAAAGTCATTGGGGAGACGTTTGCCGGCATTTCATCACTTCGTCTTGTGAGAGAACTTCGGACACCACTGTATCGAATCCAGCTTTTTCAGCATATACCGCGTATCTATTCTTATTTTTATCGGAGCACTCCGGAGATTATTGAATCGAAACAGCAACCCACGGAGCTTCTGCCAGAAGTTGCGGTACACGTCAAATGGCGAGACCGTTTCAGGGAAGAAAACGCTTACCAATCAGTAGGAACTGAACGTCTTCCGATTCTCATGTACCATCGAGTTGCCCCAACAGGTTTACCAGAGACTGCCCGTTATCGGGTGACACCCGAGTCGTTTGAGGAGCAGCTTCGTTACTTGCGTAATGCAGGGTATTATAGCATTAGCCTGGAAGATTGGCGTACGGCAATGGAGAAGAAGAGGCCGCTTCCTGGCAGAGCGGTGGTGATTACCTTTGATGATGGTTATGTCGATTTCCAGAGGTTTGCATGGCCGTTGTTGAAACGCTATGGTTTTTCAGCAACCGTCTTCATAGTTGCTGGTCTTGCTGGACGGATAAATATCTGGGACAGTGCATATAAAGAAGAGATACCACTTCTTGGCTGGAAGGATATCCGGCAACTCCAGGATGAAGGAGTTACGTTCGGCTCTCATTCGGTGAGCCATCCTTTTCTTACGGTGCTTTCAGCGGAAGAGATTGTTCGTGAGGGGGCCCGCGCTCGGGCGATTCTGGGACGTGAGCTGGGGGTAATTATTAAGGCCTTTGCGTATCCCTATGGAGATGTTGACCGTGTCGTCCAGCACTGTATTGGCGCCTGTGGTTACATCTTCGGTCTGTCCACCCGAAAAGATATGAGTACCTTCCATGACCTTCTCCTGGAGTTGCCCCGTATTGAGGTGTATGGCTCTGATAGAATCAAGGACTTCGTCGAAAAGCTCGGCGTTCAGTCGGATCAGGGTATCAGATAAATCTGGAACATTATTTTGCTTAAAATAGGATTTTTAAGAATCGATTTTTTATTCAGAAAAATTAACTGATCTGTGCGTACTATGAACGTGTCTGTCATTATACCAGCTCACAATGCAGCGAGCACACTTGCCGAAGCGCTTGAATCCCTTCGTGCCCAGACCTTTGCGGATTGGGAGGCGATCGTAGTCAATGATGGGTCGGGTGATGAAACGGTAGCTATCGCTGCAAGTTTTGCACAAAAAGACCATCGGATTCGTGTTGTGAGTCAATCAAAAGCGGGGGTAAGTGCAGCACGAAATACGGGGATCGGTCTGGCAAGGTATGAATGGCTGCTTTTTCTCGATGGAGACGATTGGCTCGTACCACAGTATTTCGAACGAATGACCCACGTGCTTGTTTCCGATCCTGGCCTTGATGCCGTTTACTGTCGCTGGGCCCGTGTTGCCCACGATGGCACATGCGTTAAAGAGGATTTCTGTCTCCAGAGGGGAGATATGTTTTCCACGTTTGCACACCGTGCGGTTTTTCCTATCCACGCATGTATTGTTCGCCGGACACTCGTCGCTGCTGTTGAAGGATTTGACACATCATTCCGGACATGTGAAGATTGGGATCTTTGGCAGCGTATTGCACGCATCGGCGCAAAATTTGGTGCAATTGACGAAATACTTGCACTCTATCGCATGCAGCCTGCTTCAGCCTCAAAAGACGGGTTCCAAATGTTCGCAGACGGTTTTCGCGTATTAAAGCAGGGGCATGCACCTGATATACGTGTAAAGAATCCGCATCCTGACCACTCAAACGGAATGCCATTAGAACAAATTCGAACCCAGGAGTTTTACTTGTTGTGCTGGTGTGCTGGTTTATTACTTGGCTGCAACAAGGATGCACGATCTTTGCTCGAAACACTCAAAGATGACAACTACCCGGAACTCTATCCTGATGCCGTAGCTCAATGTATTTTCGAAGTCGCTCCGTTATCCACATGTAGACCGCCAGAGGGATGGCAAGATCTCTGGCCCACTATTCAACATCATGTGGGAAATTTCCTCGTTGCACTCGAAAAACATTCAATGGCACCAGACTTGGCTTGTCGTGCCGGCACTAAACTAAAAAAAATGATTTTGAATCATTCTCCGTTATGGAAGCCAATAATTGAGGAGTACGAGCAAACCATCGAAAAGCAGAATGCGCATATTGAAGAACTAAAACAAGGCAAGGCGTTGATTGAAAAGGACCGGAACGACTTGCAGCAACTGGAAAAAGAGTATAAGCAGACTATTGAAAAACATCAGGCGTTGATTGAAGAACTAAAACAAGGCAAGGCATTGATAGAAAAAGAATGGGACAATTTGCAGCAGCTGAAAAAAGCGCAGGAGCAGACCATTGAAAGTCAGAAGGCGCATATTGAAGAACTAAAACAGGGCAAGGCGTTGATTGAAAAGGACCGGAACGACTTGCAGCAACTAGGAAAAAAATATATGCAGACTATTGAAAAGCATCAGGCGTTGATTGAAGAACTAAAGCAAGGCAAGGCATTAATAGAACAAGAGTATGGCAATTTGCAGCAGCTGAAAAAAGCGCATGAACAGACCATTGAAAGTCAGAAGGCTCATATTGAAGATCAGAAACAAAGCAAAGCGTTGTTGGAAGAACAACAAAATAATTGGCAACGGCTTGCTGAGGAACGCGAGTCTGTGATAGCCGAATTACAAGAAAAGTTTTGGATTCGTTTAGGGGTAAGATTAGGGACACTAAAGCAACATAATATTGTTAATCTTGAAAGAAATAAGAGAAAGAATCATTGATATTCCTAATAATTTATATAAAATAAATTTTATACCACGAACATACTGCTTATGTGAATATCGATGTTCCTCTTCACGTCCTCAGGTAATCCTTAAAATTCGTCAGCTTTGTTTAAATATTCTACAAAAGTTTCTATGGATGCTTTTTCCGATGCAGCTAAAAAGGAAGAAATTAAATATTCACAAGAAGGTAATTACTCTATAAAAATAGTGTAGTTTTATATTTCGTAAACTCAGATGAGGCTATTGCAATAACCTGCCAAACCGCCTCTAGCATACAATATACGAACTACGTATCTCACATACATACAATATGTCTTATACCAATTTTCATTAATCGGGTTTTTGCAATAGCTCGTAGTATATCCTTAACATATGGTGATTGATATTCCACAAAAGAAACTTGTACTAAAGAGGTATATTGTTTGCTTTATGAATGTTGGTTGGACGAGAAGATGAGCTATGTAACACGTAATTTGAGAGGATTTGTGTCTAGAGTAAAACCTCTGGAAACAATAAACATGGAATCAAATCATCTGGTTACGGAAGAAAATTCCACTCCGGTTTCTGACCAATTTGTTTTGGCGCAACCTTTGGTATCAGTCATTGTGCCTGCATACAATGCAGAAATGTATATTGCGCAGACTTTGCATTCTGTGCTCTCTCAAACTTATAAAAATATCGAGGTCATCGTAGTGGACGATGGCTCACGCGATGGAACTGCACAAATTGTGGAAGCAATTATGCGGCGCGATAACCGTGTTACACTCCTGCACCAGTCAAATTCTGGAGTCGCAGCTGCACGCAACCTGGCTATTGAAAAGTCCCGTGGCGAGTATATAGCGCCTATTGATGCCGATGATATTTGGTTTCCTCAAAAAATCGAGAAGCAAGTACGTTGTATGTTACACGAAGGACCGAGCACAGGAATTGTCTATGCCTGGTCGGTACATATTGATGAAGGTGGGTTGCTAATGTCCGGGTTCAACGCTTCCGATATGGAGGGTGATGTTTTTGTGGCTTCAGTAATGAACAATTTCATTGGTAATGCTAGCGCACCTCTGATTCGCCGTGTCTGTTTTGATCAAGTTGGAGGATATGGCGTCCGATTCTTCAAGCAAAATGCCCAAGGTTGTGAAGACAGCGATCTCTATATTCGTATTGCCGCATCCTATAAGTATCGTGTAATAAAAGAGTTTCTCGTCGGATACCGTAAAAGGATTGGTAGTATGTCTTTTGATTATAGATCCATGGAAAAGTCATACTCCATACTCATGGAGGATATAAGACAGCGCTATCCTGATATTTCTTCGTTCGTTTATCGCTGGTCCAGGAGTCGTCATTACTTGTACTTCAGCAATCAAAGCCAATTACGTGCTCACTATGGGGCAAGCATTCTCTATCTATGTAAAGCAGTACGGATGGATATTGTTATACTCTTATATTCGGAATTTTATCAGCGTTTGCGCGCTAATATTTTGCAACTGGTAAAACAGGCAGCTATCTTCACTGTCAGAGTAGTACATTGCCCTTCGGCATGGACCGAAAAAAAGAACGGCTCCGATTATGGAGAGTTAGCGCTTTCTGATATCATGCTAAATAATAGTCGACCACGAGCCGGTCTGAGTAAATTGTATAGAATTCGACTACAGCGTATTCAGCGTTTGTTTGGGAGGAGAAAACTGAGCGGAGAAAGAGAATTTCATCGTTCAGTATAGAGTAGTACAGGGAATTGTTGATTAATCATATGCCTACAAGAATAGAATTTCGAATCAGGGTGATCTTTTCTGTCAATAACACCAGTAGCTCCTTCTGCTAACTTTTTAATATTTTAAAACATACCAAAATTGGCTTGAAAAGCCACCTAAATCTTCTCAAAAACCTTATGAGGATTAAGGTGGCTGTGATACCCACGATGATGGCTATAACTATGGGGCTGGTGCCAAATAACCAGGCGAGCGCCTTGACAAGGCCAGTCAGGAATGCAATGGGGTGAGTGATAAAGATGAGCAGGATCGAGGCAATGAGTCCATATTTGATAAATTTTACACATTTTGTAAATACCTTTGGCGACATAAAACGCATAACGAATAGACCGATCTTTCCTTTCCCGGCCAGCTTGAGTCCATCATCACCGTATATGCCGATATACTTAATGACGTCATCCCCGTGCCTTTTTGCCATACGGATTACCTCTGCCCCGTATTTTTCAATGACCTTAACACCGCTTGAACCGTACTTGGATGCATACGAAATAACATCGTCGCCATGAAGAATGGACATCCTGATGACATCGCTCCCATACAGAGAGCTCAAAAGCACAACGTCCTTGCCATATCTCTGAATGGCCGCAAGGCCATCACCGCCATAAAGTGCAGTGTATTTAATAACATCATCGCCATACATACGCGCCAGGGATAAAACGTCTTCGCCGTATCTTTCGATCATTTTTCCGGCATCCACGCCGTATTTCGAGACATACCTGACAACATCATCGCCATATTGCTGTGAGAGTTTCAGGATATTGCCATCCGTTGCCTTCAGGGCAGTGATGCCATCGTCTCCATATTTTGCCACAAACGGAACGACATCATCACCATAGGCCGCAACAAGGTCCTCCGTTAAAAGCATGAGACCTTTGAATCCCTTTGTAGTTTTAGCAAATTGCGCCCCTTTTGCCGCGAGCTTTGCCCCCATTGAAATACCGCCTCCAATCGGAACAAGTCCCAGGATATCCAGTCCCGCAAATAACTTATCCTGAAAGGTAATATCTTCCTGTCGAATCCTTTTTCGGCTGACCCTCTCGACGTCGGAAATAAAGAAATTCCTTAATTTATTCGTAATGGTGGTAACGGCCTCTTCCTTGACGTTATTCATGTCAAGGATTTCAAATCTATCCATGAAATCATTCCCCAATTCAGAAATAAGGGTGATGGCCCTCCTGGCGTTTTCGCGTTTTATGGCGGCATCGTTTTGAATATTTACCGTAGACGTGTCTGTACCATACCACCAGGATGATATCCATTCGTAGGCGCTTGTTGTCTTCAAATAGGTATAGAATTGACTATTAAAATCTTTATTATCGTAAAAAAGATAAATAATGGGAATGGTCTGTTTGTATCCGTATGTCCTGATTACCTGATAAAAAGTGTCGTCATCGATAAAAAGACTGAATAAGGTCTTTGCCTTTTCTCCGTATTCTTTCATGGCCAGAAGACCTTCCTCCTGAAATTTCATGACAATGGCCAATACGTCTTTGTCATAGAGTTTTGCAAAGGCTATCCCATGTTTTCGTGCTAAGGGAAAGACAATGTCGCCCTTTTCATCAGCAAGGGTGATTAGCTCAATTCCCTTGTCATTATCTTCATCTTCACTCACGAGAAAGAAGTTTTCTGGATTGTTAGCAATATATTTTAACCCTTCGTCTCCGAAGGTTTTGTAAAATTCTGCAAGGGTTTTTGATGAAAATATATTGAGGTTGTTTATCGTATTTTTACTGGCCTTGTTGTAGAGGTGAAAGATGTCATGGTACTCAAGGAGTGGGTGTAATCCGGCCATTTCTTTGCCGAATTTTTCCAGCAGTGCAAGACCCTCAATTTTATACTCTTTCAAAAATTCAAGGGCAAAGGCGCCGTATAGTTGGTAAAGGCGTTCTGCATTGTCCCCGAATTGTTCAAATACGCCTTTGTAACGTGCGTACGCCGCATCAGCATGGTTTATGTGGACATTTGGAATTGCATGTGAAGCGTTTGCCATGGACAGTGAACTAGCGTTTTGCAACGATAGAAACGGTGTGTAATTTACGGAGAGTAGCAGAAAAAATACAGGAAGCTTTTTATTCATGAACAATTCTGATTGAGCAGGGTTCTCTTCTTTAACGTGAAAAGAGTTTAGCACATACGGTATGGGAATTCAAGTATCAT
>JAUPKS010000027.1 GCA_030837315.1 Planctomycetota bacterium | reverse complement strand
GACATATATACTAGAAGAAAAAACACGTGCAAGCATTTCGTTTAACAAAAAATATGAAACAAACCCTTACTTTGATGATATCTTTAATAGCTGGCGTACTTCCGTCTCTCTGACAAGACAACTGCTGAAAAGGCTTGGTTGTTCTTCATCATTTTTCTATGGTGAGGGAGAGGAAATTTCCTCCAATTTCGAACACAAACTGCTTGGTCTGAATTCCACTCTGAAATACGATATTAGCCGGAATTTAAAGGGGAGTTTAGCATACACTTATTCGCAACAAGATACTGATGATGAGACTTCCGGGTATTCAAAAAATACCTTGTTTTTGGGATTAATTGCGGAATTTTGATCTGCCCAAAAAAATAGGTTAGACAACTATTTCTTGGAGAGGATAGTTTTTTGATTGGCTAATAGCTTGGTGATAATACCCAACACCCGAATGTTCGCACACTAAATCCTTCCCAAAAAATAATGTTTTTTTCTACTCATTAAGAATAAACAAGGAAAACATTGTCTAATATTTAGACATTCTATGGCAACTTTTCTCTTTATTTGTGTAGAAATTGCAGGGTTTTAATATGCTAAGAGCACACTACGTTTTATTTAAAAGGCTGATGATATTTTTTGACCTTTGTATAGTAGTTGGATCTTTTTTCTTAGGGTATTTCTTAAATAATGAATCATACGATATCTACCATATAAATAGTTATCTTCGGCTTTTGCTCAAATTACTTATTATCTGGGGAGTACTTCTTTATTATTTTGGAATGTATGACTCTTTTAGAATTAAGCAGATACCTGATATTTTGTCTATTCTATTCAAAACCGCTTTAGTAGGGTCTATTCTTTTTGCAAGCTTCATTTTCATAACCAAGATGCACTCAGTTAGCAGAGCACTTGTAATTTACACATTCCTTTTTGCAGTAATTTTTATTGGCATTGAAAAGATCACCCTAATATATTATTTTAGATATCAGCGCAAGAAAGGCCTTAACTACAGAAATATTTTAATCGTTGGTACGGGCAAAAGGGCACAGCGTTTCATAGACATAGCCAACAAGCATACTGAGTGGGGTTTTAAGATTGTCGGGCTTGTGGATGAGGATGCGACTAAAATAAACAACTTAATTCATGGATATAAGGTAATAGGCTCTTTTAAGGATGTTTCGAAAATAATCCATAGTAATGTAGTGGACGAGGTTGTATTTATTGTCCCGCGTTCCTGGCTAGGAAAAATAGAAGAGATTATGTACGTATGCGAGGTAGAAGGTTTAAAGGTAAGTGTGGCTGTAGATTTATATGAACTTAAGTTGTCGAAGGCAAAATATAGCCACTTTGAAGAATTCCCATTACTCACCTTTGAGAGCACGCCTGACAAATTATTGCATCTTTTAATAAAACGCCTCTTTGATATAGTCTTTTCCGGCATCACGCTCCTCATATTGTCACCAATTTTTGCAACTACCGCCATAATTATAAAACTATCATCAAAAGGTCCCGTATTCTTCAAACAACAAAGATGCAGCTTGTACGGCAGAAGGTTTATGCTTTATAAGTTCAGGACTATGGTTCAGAATGCTGAAGCGAAACTTAACGACCTCCTTATATATAACGAGATGGATGGACCTGTTTTTAAGATGAAAGATGATCCGAGAGTGACAAAAATAGGAAAATTCTTAAGAAAGTTCAGCATAGACGAACTACCACAATTTTGGAATGTATTAACGGGAGATATGAGTCTGGTTGGTCCAAGACCACCACTACCAACTGAGGTTGATAAATACAAACCTTGGCAGAGAAGAAGGCTAAGTATGCGACCAGGGATAACCTGTCAATGGCAGGCATATGGCAGAAGCAATATAAAGGATTTCAACGAGTGGATGAAGCTTGATTTAGAGTATATTGATAGTTGGTCACTCTTGCTTGATTGTAAAATTCTTTTTAAGACTATACCTGTTGTATTATTTGGAATAGG
The DNA here is from genome assembly GCA_030837315.1 of Planctomycetota bacterium. Lineage (GTDB taxonomy): Bacteria > Planctomycetota > Brocadiia > Brocadiales > Brocadiaceae > Brocadia. The sequence goes on along the minus strand of JAUPKS010000027.1, from coordinate 1,081 downwards.
GGCGAAATAAACCAAAATTGGAAAATCTGTTATTAACAATCTTAATCAATATAATACCCCTATCATCCCTTTGTTATCTGGTTTTGTGTCCAATGTAGCCCTTTATCCTGCAAAATCCTCTCACCTTCACCGGGAGGCTGTAAGCCGCTTAATTTCATATCTGCATCTACCATTATTTTAACAAGTTCGTTAAATTTAACCCTTGGTTCCCAACCAATCTTTTTCCTTGCCTTTGATATATCAGCAAGAAGGAAATCGACCTCTGTAGGACGATAGTAGCGTGGATCAATTTCAACAAGGATATCTCCTGTTTTAAAGTTTGAACGTGATAGCAACCTCAAGGAGCGAATAACACCTTTTTCATCCACTCCCTTTCCCTTCCACTCTATTTCAATACCTGCATAGTTGAAGGCATGTTCTACAAATTCTCTTACTGAATTACTTTCTCCGGTACCAATTACATAATCATCAGGAATATCCTGTTGCATAATCATCCACTGGCATGTCACATACTCAGGCGCAAAACCCCAGTCCCTCTTAGCATTTAAGTTTCCAAGGTACAGCGTTTTCTGGTTACCCAACAAGATGTTGGCTATTGCCTTCGTAATCTTTCGCGTTACAAAAGTCTCTCCCCTGCGTGGTGATTCATGATTAAAGAGGATTCCGTTACATGCAAACATGTTGTATCCATCTCGATAATTGACCGTCATCCAATAGGCATAGACCTTCGCTGCTGCGTATGGACTCCTCGGATGAAAAAGGACTTTTTCGTTCTGGGGCGGTGGTGCTGCCCCGAACATTTCAGACGAAGACGCTTGATAGAATTTTGCTTTAATCCCACTCCTCCTGATTGCCTCAAGAAGCCTTGTTGTTCCCAATCCGGTTATATCACCCGTATATTCCGGCATATCAAAACTTACACGCACATGACTCTGAGCCCCAAGATGATAAACCTCATTCGGTGATAAGTTGTAAATCAAGTTGGTTAACTGTCCAGAATCTGAGAGATCTCCATAATGGAGAAATAGCTTGGCACCAGAAATGTGCGGATCAATATAAAGATGATCTATCCTTTCTGTGT
>JAUPKS010000231.1 GCA_030837315.1 Planctomycetota bacterium | reverse complement strand
GATATCCTGGTGGCCACAACCATCATAGAATCTGGTCTGGATATTCCAAACGTCAACACGATATTTATCAATGATGCCGATACCTTTGGACTCGCTGATCTGCATCAGTTGCGGGGGCGGGTAGGCAGATACAAACATCGTGCCTATGCCTACATCATATTACCCATCGACCGTCCCGTTACCCCGGAGGCAGAAAAGCGGGTAAAGGCCATTGAGGAATTTGCTGAATTGGGTGCGGGATTTAGGATTGCCATGCGTGATCTGGAAATTCGTGGTGCTGGAAATATTCTGGGAACGGAACAGCATGGCCATATTGCGGCAGTAGGATACGAGATGTACTGCAGATTATTAGAATTAGCCGTGAAAAAGGCAAGGCACGAACCCATACATGAGCCCATAGATGTTTCCATCGATCTGAATCTGGAATCCTTTATCCCCAATACCTATATTCGGGAAGATACATTAAAAATGGACCTCTATCGCAGATTGAATCGCTCCACCACCTTTGAGGAAGTAAGGGCTATTACTGAAGAAATAACAGACCGGTTTGGTAATATTCCTCATCCGGTAAGAAACCTTCTTTCTGAGAGCGAACTGAGGATTATTGCCCAGCAGTCACAAATTCGTTCCATAGTACGGGTAGATGGTGTCTTAATTATCCAGGTTGCAGATTTGAAAAAAGCAGAAATAAGTTTAAACAAACTGCAAAAATATATACGCGTTATTAACGAAGACACCTTGCATGTAAGACTTCCCGGAAAGGGAATGATGCCAGAGGATTTGCTAGACTTTTTAAAAAAAACAATTAAGATTTAGTTTATAAGAAACTCTGTTTCTAAAACCTTTTATCAAAGGATGCAGATTGAAAGTGTTCATACGAAATATCATATTTATCTTGTCAGTTACCATTATCTTATCTGGCATTTCCTACGGGGATGTGGACAATTTTAGCGAAAACAGTATTAATTCTATTAAGGCGGTCGTGGATGACGAGATAATTACCCAGGGAGACGTTGTTAAACGTGCAGCAGTGGCCATTCATGAGGCACAAGGGAAATATAATGAAAAGGAGTTTTTTGACAAGGTTGACGAAATATTGAAGGACACATTGGATGAATTGATTAACAGAAAGGTCATGCTTAAAGAGGCGCAGCGGCTATTCGGCACGGATGAGATGCAAATGAAAGATGTAGAAAAAGACCTTGATTCTTTCATGAAGGGTGCGGTTAAGAATGTGGGTTCTTTGTCAAAATATTATGAAATTGCTGAATCGCAGGGGATAAATCCGATTGAAAAGAAAAACGAGCTCAAAGAAGATATTATGATAGACAAGATTATGAAGGATAATGTCTATAACAAGGTTAAAGTTCAACCAAAATTATTGAAGCGCTATTATTCGGAAAATATCAATGAATTCAGGCAAAAAAAAGAGGTGAGCCTCCGTCAAATCATGATTAAATTCTCCGCTCATAATAACAAGAAAGAAGAAACGCTTTCTCTGACACAACAGATCATGAAGCGTCTTGAAAAAGGTGAGGATTTTTCAGCCATCGCTAAAGAGCATTCAGATGGTCCTTATGCTGAGAATGGCGGTTTGTTAAGTTTTGAAGAAGTTAATGAAATGAGGAAAGACCTCCGGGACGTTGTTTATAATTTAAAGGATAATGAACGGAGTACGATTATAGAATCGCCTGTTGGGTATCATATATTTAAAATGGAACTTATCAAACCTGAAAAAGTTCAGGAATTTGAGGAAGTGCAGGAAGAGATTTACAAAAAAATTTACCGCGAAGAAATTAGCCGGTTAAAAAACCAGTATATAAACAGTCTGAAGGCAGGTGTCTTTATCAAGGTTGTTAATTAATATTAATTAATACAATACCTTTCTTTCCAAAAAAATGTTTTAAGAATAAAACACCTTATGAGTTGGATTATTCTGTTCATAGCCGGTATCTTTGAGGTTATCTGGGCTGTTGGACTTAAATATACAGATGGCTTTTCGAAACTGTTGCCGTCAATGGTGACTGCATGTGCCATGATAGTGAGTTTTGTGCTCTTAGGTATTGCAGCGCGTGGCCTTCCTATCGGTACTTCTTACGCAGTATGGACAGGGATCGGTACTGTTGGAACGGTAATAGCCGGTATATATCTGTTTCATGAGCCGCATGACTGGGGTCGTATAGGGTGCATCATGTTTATCCTCATAGGTGTAGCTGGTCTCAAGATACTCGGTAAGTAACGCTTCATTGATGGTTGTCTTTGGCGTTAACCTGATCGTATAGTTTCTTAACAAAATATCTTAATAGCATAGGATTTCATTTTATTTATGCGAACTGCTAATTTATCATTTTTAGTAAAAATTGTAGTGCCGATCGTTCGACTGAGCTCACGACGAAGTCCCTTGTGGTCGGCATTTTGGCGGGTGATAAACCGCCCGCGCAACACGTTTCGCTCGTTCGTGTTAGGAATTTGAAAAAACCAAACCGGCTTGCCTGTGGCAGACAGGTATTTTTTAAGCCCTACGAGGGGCGAAATGTGTATAGAATTGTCGAACCATCATGGCGATGTCAGAAATTCGAAACAATTTCAAAATTACAAATTCAAATCTTCCAAACCTCGTTTCTCATTTTTGTCAGGTAATATGAGAATTTGTTTCGGATTTCGATATTTGAATTTCGAGTTTGTGAAAAAAACACACGTTAGTATTGTTGTTCAGCAGAGATGTCTCTTTTTGGTTGTGGCTATGCTACTTAAGTGGTTCGATGACCTCAACCCCCTTTGGTACATCGAACATGAATAGCTTGTCGGACATACCCTTATTAAGCTTGATATTTTTAAGGTCAATGACATTAACGACCTCGCCCGTGCTCTCGTAAAGTTCTATTCTGCCTGGCAGCCAGAACCCTTCCTCTATCCACAATCGGATGTCGGAATATTGAGACTTTGGGTCTTTTGGCAGTAGGTCCAGTACATAAAACCGTTTCTTTCCGTCTTCCTTCGTTTCGAGCAGGGTAATTGTATAATCTTTTCTTGCCGAATTTACAGATTCCCCATAACCAAATTCAAAAAAGCTCAAACCCTGCGAGGACTGTTTCCCTTTATCCATGTCATATTTTTCGACCTGCTTCTCTGCCGGGTGATATACCCATACATACCTTCCGTCTACAATGTTTATCTCATTGCGGGGGGGATAAAATTTCAGGTATAGCCTCTTGGGTTTTTTGTAACTCATCTCACCCTGCGAAACTTCCGTTGATTCAAGCAGGGTTATCGTGCGGGTAAAGGTCATATCCGCCTTCATGGTTTTAAATGCAGCGTTTGCCTTTTCTACCTCAGAGAGTACATCGTCGATGTTTTTTAATGCAGGAACTCCCTTTGGGAAACCTGGTCTATGGAAAATGAAGATAGTTGTGATGAAGAGGGTAAATAAAATAACCTTATTTTTATACACGATGTCCTCCATGCAAACCTGTACTCGTTTTTTCAAAATGTTCGATAATATCAACGACTTCCCGGATACTGTTTATTTCAAAATCAGGGGTTATTTCAGTTTCTATATATTCCTTATACCGAAGCAGTACCGTCTTCGTGCCCGCTGCCTTGCCGCACATAACATCATACTTGTAATCACCCACCATTAACAGGTGATCGGTATGAATATTCATCCTGCTGCTCAGCAAAAAAATCGGATCAGGGGCTGGTTTTGGTTTGGTATCCTCCCGGCTCACAATAAATTCAAAATGTAAATTATGTTTCCGGAGGACTGTTTCCACTGATTTGCGGGAGTTGCGGGTTAAGAGCGCTTTTTTTAACTGCTTTTTTGAGACAAATTCCAGCATTTCCAACACCCCTTCATTGAGTTCTGACTCAAGTGCAGATTGTGCCTCATACCGTTCCAGAATTTCCAGTGCCCTCCTCCGCTCCTCCGGGCTTGACCTTTCCGCATAATCGATAATGAAACCGACCTTGGCGCCGATTTCACGCTCAATGGCCACAAAATCAACATTAGGTTTGGTGAGTGTGCCGTCCATGTCAAATATAATTCCACGTAACATAATAGATTTTTTTACTCCTTTTGAAGTATTTTCGTGTTTTTCGATTTTCTTTGATTCTATCAATAATTTCAAGGCATGCAAGGAAATTAACTCTTGTCTGTTTTTGCAAGTTTTGATATGCTTTTTACAGTAAACGCACGAGGAAAGTTGTCATTGCGAGAGGAGCGAAGCAATCCAGGTTTTACAGATAAATATATTTTATGATACTGGTAAAAGCAAAATATCTCATTCAAAATCCTGAAAAATGTATTGAGAACGGGGCGGTGGTCATTGAAGGTACAAAGATACTCCGAGTCGGTACGTTTGATGAGATCGAGGCACTTGCCGGTATTGATAAGGTTATTGACTTGGGAAATGCTGTAATCCTTCCGGGACTTGTCAATATTCATGCCCATCTTGATCTCACGCACTTACACAATTGCATCAAACCTACGAATAATTTTACCCACTGGGTCTTTCAGCTGCTGGGGGCGAGGATACGGTGGAAAGAGGCGGACTATACCGCATCTATCGAAAAAGGGATGCGTCTCTGTGTTGAGGCAGGCACCACCACGGTTGCAGATATTGCCAATACGGGATATTCTTTCTTGGTATTAAAAAAGAGCCCTTTACGCAAAATTGTCTATAAGGAGATTATTGACTTAAATCCTGATCATGCAAACGACGTAATTACAAAAATTCAATCAGAATTGTCTGTGTATGAGTCAGATGGTTTATTACGGGTAGGACTCTCTCCCCATGCACCATATTCCGTTTCGAAAGAGTTATATCAGGCAGTGGTTCAATATGCCAGCCGGACAGGCATGCCTGTCTGTACCCACATTGCAGAGACACCGGATGAGATTGAATTCCTGACACATGGCACCGGGAATATTCCTGCCTTTCTGCGGCAGTTGCGGGCTATGCCTGTTCAATGGCAACCGCCGGGACTCACTCCTATCCAGTATCTGAAGGGAACTGGGATGTTAGATAACCGTCCACTTCTGATCCATTGCAATTATATTACCGATGAGGAAATCTCCCTGATCAAATCATCAGGGGCAAGTGTTGCGTTTTGTCCCAGGAGCCACCGTTTCTTTGGTCATACAAACCATCCTGTACGGAAGCTGTTGGATGCAGGGATCAATGTCGGACTAGGTACCGACAGTTTGGCGAGTAATGATACGTTGAGCATCCTGGATGAGATGAAATTTCTATTTCTTCACTATGCTATTTCACCAAAAAACTTACTTGCCATGGCTACGCTAAACGGGGCAAAGGCACTTGGTCTGGAATCAAAGGTGGGGCAAATTAAGGAGGGTTTTGAAGCAGACCTCTGTGGAATCCGGCTGCCAGATGCTTACCCAAAAGATGTTTAAGATCAATTTCTTGACGATGCATCAGAAAATATATTTACGATGTTTTCCGGGTTCATGTGTTATCAGGCATCTTCTCTCTAGCCTCATTTCCTCTGTGTTGATGAAACTGGCAACCTACTTTATAACCAGGGTACATTTCACCGCAGTATGCGCACATCACCCGTCCGTTTGGTGAAATGGATGGCATCAAAATACTCCAGCAAAGGAACTGCAAATTTACGGGTGGTCTTCGTCAAATCCCTGAACTGGGCGACACTCATGGGGCCGTGTTTGGTAATATGCCCCCTGATCGTTTCTTTCAAGGTATTCAGTGTCATTGCGTGGAAATAGAGGCCGCTCTCCACCGCAATAAGCTTCTTCTGCTCTACAAGCAGTGAGATGGCAACCTTACCAGGAGTACCAAATTTTGTGCTTATTTCCTCTGACGAAGGAGGGGTAAATCCTGCCTTTAAAAAGGCCTCCTCTATTTTATCCGCTATGCCCTTGTCCTTCGTTGATACCACTATCTTAAAGTCCATGAGCGATAGCTTGTTGTCTGTAACCTTAACGGCCTTCTCGTTCTTCAAGACAGAGAGCGCTGCGGTAAACAAAAGAGGATGAATATCATTGCCAAAGATTGATTTTTGACGGAATTCTCCAATCCTTGCTTTTGACGTTTTTGGTGCAGGCATAAAGCATGCGGCTGCCAGTGTCTTGAGATGGGTTTCTTCGATACCTGTTTTTAAGGGGTTTTCCTTATGAAATACCGTGAGAATACTCAATATCTGTTTCTTCAAAGAAGCGATAACATCACGATGGACAATAATATCTTTGCCCTCTATAACGAATTTCAGGAGTAATCCCTTTTTTATTAATCCTGCTATAACATCCTCTGCAATTGAAGGATGGATATTGGCCTGCTTGGAAATATCGTCAATGGTAGGGGAGAACGGCCGTTCGCTCTTACTAACGCTATGACCCAAATAAATCTGTTCCACGATATCGGAAAGGTTTCCACCAGCGAGGATTCTCAGTGTCTCGATCGTCTCTTCCTTAAAACGTTTCAATCGGGTTGTATTGTATCTGAGCACCTTGCCACCGCCAATAGTATAAGCCGGAGAATAGGAACGAATAATGAATCGGTCTTCCCTCTCGGTGGTAACAAGACCTTCCAGGAGGAACTGGCACAAGGCCTCTTCACCGGGTTTTAGCGTATCTTTCTCAAGCAGGATAACACGACCTATTACCTCTGATGTGTTCATGTGGAATCGGATCCGTGTCCTGTTTTTTAAGGGGTTTTTTGCGCTTCTTGCCAATCGTAATGAGGCATCAATGATGTTCGTGGGTTGTAAGTAGCCCGGAACAGAGAGTTCATAACCACGCCGTATTTCAGTAGATTTAACACCCGATAGATTGATTGCTGTCCGTTGTCCTGCAAAGGCGGTATCGACCCGTTCTCCGGTTACTTCAATTCCCCTCACGCGTAATATTTTTTTGATGGGTAATATTTCCACTTCATCCTCTACGGAAACCTGTCCACCCAGAACAGGGCCGGTAACAACGCATCCGTACCCGGAGATGGTAAAAGACCGATCAATGGGCATACGAAAGAGACGGGCGATACTTTGGGTTTGTATCTGTTCGATAAGTTCTTGTATGGTCGTCTTACAGGCCTCAATCCCTTCTCCGGTGATCGCAGATACGGGGATGACAGGTGCATGCTCTAGCGACGTACCCGTTACAATGTTTTTGATATCTTCCTGCACGACTGCCAGCCATTCATCCGTGACCAGGTCTTTTTTCGTTAAGGCGATAAGCCCGTGTTTGATTCCCAGGAGGTTTATGATTTCCAGGTGTTCGATGGTTTGTGGCATGATGCCGTCATCTGCGGCAATGACGAATAATACAAGGTTGATGCTGGTGGCGCCTGCCAGCATGTTTTTTACAAACCGTTCATGTCCCGG
>JAUPKS010000230.1 GCA_030837315.1 Planctomycetota bacterium | reverse complement strand
CCGGTTTCATATCCAAAACAGTTTGATACTGAGTTTGTGCCGGAACTACTGTTACCGAGCAGGCAGCACTGTTCAGTTTTCGGAGAATATTATATTTTACCCCACAATCGTAGACAACGACTCGGTATCTTTTCGATATCGCTGCATTCTGGCTGGAATCCTTCCACTCATATACGTCATTACACGTTACTGACTTTACAAGATCTATTCCGACTAATCCTGGTGATATTTGTATTTTTTTGGTAAGACTCCGGACGTCAAAATCTTCGGTGGAAACAATACCCTGCTGTGCCCCGTAATCCCGTAATCGCCGTGTCAATTCCCGTGTGTCAATCCCTTGAATACCCACAATCCCTTTATGCTTAAGAAACTCATCCAAACTTATTTGTGAACGCCAATTACTTGGAAAGGGACTGCATTCTTTTACTATAAAACCCTCTAAAAATGGGGTACGGGATTCGTAATCTTTTTCATTAATTCCATAATTGCCAATCAGAGGATAGGTCATGACTACCATTTGACCTTTATACGATGGGTCGGTAAGGATTTCCTGATACCCCATCATGCTGGTGTTAAAAACGACCTCACCAATCGTCTCCCCTGCTGCACCCAGGGAGTATCCTGTAAAACTTGTCCCATCTTCCAGGACAAGTATCGCCCGTTTTTTTTCCATATACGTTTCAGATTTTACCTAAAGGTTGGAAGGCTGATAATTCCTCCGGGCCTTAGTGTCATGGTGGCTAATTTTAAGTCGGTAGATCGTACAAATAAAAAATGCATGTGTCAAGTCAAAGTTGTTTTTGTTGCTAAACTTGTTTTTCACTTGACTAAGATGGCTACTTTGCTATAGTAAATCACACAACTATAATTCATGTAACCGCTTGAAAGGACAATGAGTTAATGACAATCCTCGTAACGGGTGGCGCTGGTTTTATCGGTTCGCACCTGGTAGAAACATTACTGTCTCAGGGTGAACAAATAGTTATCCTTGATAATTTTAATGATTTCTATCCATCCGCCTATAAAAGAGAAAACATCTCTGCCTCTCTACGTAACCCGTCTTTAACATGCTACGAAACTGATATATGCAACACCGCTTCATGTCAGGAGATATTTGAGAAACACGGCATTGAAAAGGTCGTTCATCTGGCGGCGTATGCGGGCGTAAGACCATCTATCGAACGTCCCCTGCTCTACGATGAGGTCAACTGCAGGGGCACATTAAATCTGCTCGAACTTTCCAGGATATATAAGGTCAAGCAATTTATCTTCGGTTCGTCTTCTTCGGTTTATGGAAATAATAAAAAGATCCCCTTTTCAGAAGACGACCCCGTAAACGAGCCAATATCTCCTTACGCAGCAACGAAACGGGCGGGGGAACTTTACTGTTACAACTACCATCACCTCTATAAGATACCTATTGTCTGTCTACGATTTTTCACGGTATACGGACCGCGGCAACGACCGGATCTTGCTATTCGTAAATTTACAGAACTCATTGATTTTGATCAACAGATATCCATGTATGGCGATGGTACGACACAGCGAGATTATACCTTTTTTTCCGATATCATCGATGGTGTGGTTTCGACCTTACACAGGCAATTTAATTTCGAGATTATCAATCTGGGTAATTCAACCCCAATTCAGTTGCGGAGGCTTATCGAAATCATCGAACAGGAATTAGGGAAAAAAGCGCATATTACCATGCTCCCGGAACAACCAGGCGATGTGCATAGAACCTATGCCGATATCAGCAAAGCAGAACGTCTTTTACATTATAAACCTAAGGTGCCCATTGAACAAGGCATCCGTTTATTTGTAGACTGGCACAAGGAGCGCAAAAAACAAGCGGAAAACACCTCGCGAAACGAAACTGACGGAATAAAGAAATTTGTAACATTTTAGCCGTTTGAAAAATTGCCTTTCAATAAACCACCACTGCTTGTTCCCAAACCACGTGCTGAACTTGTTGAAGCATCCGTTTAGGAACACCATTGCAGAGAAACTGAGTTTCTCGTCCATTATACTCCCAAACAGGAGTTTGGGAGCGAGCAGTTGAAAGTTATTTTTTAAAAACCTAATAAGAATAGTAGCAATACTCTAAACTATCATCAATAAAGTTTTCCCATGTTAACCCTCTCTAATAAAATAAGCCTCAGCAGGATATTCTTTATTCCTCTCCTTGTGCTCTGCCTGACACAAGTCCAGCATAACAATCATTACCGATATGTCTGCCTTCTTATCATGATGCTTGTTGGGCTTAGCGATATATTGGACGGTTATTTTGCCCGGAAAAGAAAAGAAATCACAAATCTAGGAAAGTACCTGGACCCTGTTGCAGACAAACTTGTCATGATAGTTTCCTGCATCATGCTTTCCTCTGATCGCATATGGCCTGAACCGAGATTTCCCAATTGGATACCAACGATTATTGTCGGCAGAGACATTTTACTCATGCTTGGCACCATCGCATTACTTCTCATTACAGGGAGGATGGATTGCCAACCAACAATGCTGGGCAAGTCAGCAACAGTCCTTCAAATTATTGCCATCGTATCCGTGCTCATGGGAAACCACATCCCTTTACCGGTACTTATAACCATCTGGTGGATGGCTGTTATTTTAACCTTTATTTCGGGACTCTTGTATATGTATAAAGGTGTAAAACAATTGTAATGGACTTATTATTCCCTTTGTATCGTATTTACACAAAAAGGCTTTACATTACCCACCTTTTGTAATATTATTAATACAAATTTTCCGCAGACAATCAGCCCTAAATAAATAGTGTTTTATACTTTGGAGAAGACCGGATACTGATGGCTGAAGGCTTATACATTAACTCATCGAAATCTGAAATATGAGAGGTTCTCATGCCCTTTAACACAATACAAGAGGTGGTTGAAGATCTTAGACAAGGCAAAATGATCATTTTGGTAGATGATGCAAACCGCGAAAATGAGGGAGATATTACCATTGCCGCGGAAAAAATCACGCCAGAAACCATTAATTTTATGCTTACGCACGCACGGGGAATCATCTGCCTTGCAATTAATGCAGAACTGGCAGAAAAACTCGAGCTTTATCCCATGGTATCCAACAATACGTCAAACTTTCAGACACCCTTTACCGTTTCAATTGATGCCAGAAGTGGTATTACAACGGGCGTTTCTTCTAAGGACCGGGCCACAACGATATTAACCACTCTTTACGATAAGACGACAGCAAGCGACCTTGTCAGGCCTGGCCATGTATTTCCCCTCAAAGCACAAAGGGGTGGAGTACTGGTAAGAACAGGACACACCGAAGGTGCGGTAGACCTTACACGCATCTCAGGCCTTAAACCTGCAGCAGTTATTTGTGAGATTATGACGGAAGATGGGAATATGGCAAAACTCCCCGAACTCAAAAAGTTTGCTGAAAAACACCATCTTAAAATATGTACCATTGCTGATATTATCAAATACCGACATGAACAGGAAAGGTTGATTGAAAAGCGTGTTACGGTAAAGCTCCCTACGATTTACGGAAATTTTACCCTTCACCTTTACCGCTCATTTGTCGATGAATATCTCCACTTAGCCCTTTGTCTGGGCATCGGTAATGAGAGTGGAAATGAACCCTCCCCTTTGCATACTGAGCCTGTGCTGGTAAGGGTGCATGACGAATGTCTGACCGGTGATATCTTTGGTTCGCTCCGCTGTGACTGCGGAGAACAACTGCACAATACCCTTAAGATACTACAAGAAACAGGGAAAGGTATACTGCTTTATATGCGACAGGAAGGCCGAGGAATTGGCCTGGAAAACAAACTGCATGCCTATCTATTGCAGGAAAAGGGACTCGACACCGTTGAGGCCAACGAAAAACTTGGTTTACCTGCCGACAAGCGGGATTATGGTATCGGTGCACAAATCCTGAGAGATCTGGGAGTAACCAAGATGCGATTGCTTACCAACAACCCGAAGAAGTTTGCCGCCCTTGCAGGGTATGGACTGGAAATTGTCGAGCGAGTGCCCATCGTTATAGAGCCAAAGGAGGAAAACAGGGATTACCTGCGGACAAAGAAGGAAAAACTCGGTCATATCATAGAAAAGGTGTAATCTGACCAGGATGGCATGGACAAACTTGTTCGTCCGTGCTCTAGCTTATTAACAAACGATTGATAAACAAGCACCAAATGACAAACAAATTTTGGAAGTTTTTTCTCTGTGTCCTCTGTGGTTAAAGGTCATTTTCCGAAGCGATGAAAAGACTATTTGCAAAAAAGGCGCTGCGTGATCTTGCTGAAGAATCTAATCATCACCACTTCAAGCGGGTATTAGGTCCGTTCTCATTAAGTGCATTAGGAGTTGGTGCCGTCATCGGCGCCGGCATATTTGTTTTGACCGGACTGGCGGCCAAAGAGTTTGCCGGTCCCAGCTTAATACTTTCTTTTGTCCTCTCCGGCCTTGCCTGCATCTTTGTAGCCCTCTGCTATGCCGAATTTGCATCCATGGTCCCGCTGGCTGGTAGTGCTTATACTTACTCATATGCGGCACTTGGGGAGGTTTTTGCCTGGATCATTGGATGGGACCTTATTCTTGAATATTCCCTTGCCTCAAGCCTTGTGGCCGTAGGGTGGTCACATTATTTTGTAAAATTAATAGGACTCTTCGGCCTGCACATTCCTCCCTGGCTTACCAATGACTATTGGACGTTGTCTCACCAGGCAAAAGACCTGTTCGCTCAAAGTGTGCCTTTTATTTATGGAATTCCTATTGTATTCAATCTACCCGCTGCTCTTATCATCGTTGTCATCACTGCCTTACTGGTCGTCGGCATAAAAGAAAGCGCACGTTTCAATAGTATCATCGTGGGGATAAAACTTGCCGTAATACTTCTGGTGATTTTTGTTGGGTGGTTTTACGTAAAGAGAGACAACTGGGGAAATAGTTTCGAAACCTTTGCACCTTTCGGCATCGGCGGTATTGGTACCGGCGCTGCCTATGTTTTCTTTGCCTATATTGGTTTCGATGCAGTTTCGACTACCGCACAGGAGGCGAAAAACCCGAAAAGGGATGTACCCATAGGGATCATTGTATCGTTGGTGCTGTGTACCATCTTATACATTGCCGTTACTACTGTCCTCACCGGTATGATTTATTACAAAGACATCAATATCGATGCACCCCTGGCAGATGCCTTTACCCGATGCGGATTGACAAAGGTATCTTTTTTCATTTCGGTCGGTGCCGTGGCGGGACTTACCAGTGTGCTCCTGGTCTTACTCATGAGCCAGTCCAGGATACTGTGGTCCATGGCCAGGGACGGCCTCCTTTCAGAACGGCTCTTTGCAGCCGTCCATCCCCGTTTTGGGACACCGTATATATCTACCATCATTGTTGGTGGCTGTGTTGCTCTTACCGCAAGTTGCTTCCCTATAGAAGAAATTGCAAAGTTAGTTAACATAGGAACCCTGCTCGCCTTTTGTCTTGTTAGCGCCGCAGTCATCATCCTGCGCGTCAAAGACCCCCATCATCCCCGCGCCTTTAAATGTCCTTTTGTACCAGTAATACCGATTTTGGGCATCCTTTTCTGTGGATATATGATGATACGCCTTGAATTCTCCACCTGGCTCAGACTCATTGTATGGCTGGCGCTGGGTTCCATTATCTACGCCGTCTATGGCAGACGCCACAGTAAACTGGCAAAAAAACACGCCCTGGTGAAAAAGCAAAACGAATCGATAATGAAATTGGATAAAAGGTATTTGTAAGGGCGTATGATCATACGCCTCAAAGTGTAAAAAGGTTTGGAGGTGTTTATGAAATACAAGGTAAATCTCAAAAAAACCGAAGAAGGTTATGCTGTTTGGGTTCCCGGACTACCTGGTTGCTGGTCACAAGGACATACAGAAGAGGAAGCTTTAGAGAATATTAAAGACGCTATAAAAACATATTTAGAGACTGTTGAAGAATTAAGCAAAGACAAGGTTTCTCGTTATGTGGAAGTAGAATAAGTTATGCCTAAGTTGCCGGGTATAAACCACCAGCGAGCCATAAAAGCTTTTGAAAAAGCAGGTTTCTGGATTGAGCGACAGGGAAAGCATATTACGATGACTAACGGAAAACGTATTATTACCATTCCAAGGGTAGATCCGACAAACTCTTTTACCATGGCGGGTATTGTGAAAGATGCTGGTCTCGGTATTGAGGAATTCAGGAAGCTTTTATGAAGTGCAACCTTTGTGGTGGCACCATCGCAGATCGGAAAGTCTCTTATACAATCGAGGATAAGAGGCGTTTGCACATCATAGAACATGTACCAGCCAAAGAGTGTTTGCAATGCGGCGAAAGGCTTTACTCACCTAAAAAGGTAGAGAATATCCAAAAAGCTATTTGGCAGAAAAGAAAACCAGATAGATTTATCGAAACACCAGTCATTGACTATGTGTCTATTGGATAACATGAACAATCACAGCCGATAGCAAATTACTTAATAGATGAGGATGCAAAAAGACTTAAAGCCGATCCTAAATATATACATACTAAAGAAGAATTTATAGAGATAATTAAAAAGGCCAGAGAGAAATATTGACGAAAAGAATAATCCTAAATAAATGTGGATAGCTTAGAATAAGTGGGGCAATGTTCAACGGTGTAATTAATTTATGCATTCCCATATTTTACAACGCCGGTCCACTCTCGTAGTTATGTAGGTTGGGTGAAACGAAGTGCACCCGACAAAAAATAAATGCTTTTACGAAATGCTTGAATGCAAGGAGTTTCAAAATAGCCACAAAGTCACTAACACAAAGCTCACAAGGCTGGTTCAATCTTGCAGATTGAACCGGAAATTTTAACAGTACTCCAGGGTTTGAACTCGTGCTGTGAAACGTAATCATAACAAATGTTTCGGTTCAATCGAGGACGATTGAACCAGCGAAAACCACAAAGGGCGTCCGCGTAGGGGCAGGTTTGAAACCTCCCCCCCACAGGGTATCTGATGATGTAAGAAAGTTGCCGAAATCCTGATTTAAAGTTTATGCACGTTTCTATCTTAAAAGTTATCCTTAGTTGGCGGATGCTGGTTACGTTCTTTCTGGGCATAAGCTCCGGCATTCCCCTGCTCGTTACAGGTTCCACGCTTCAGGCATGGATGACCGATGAAAAGGTCGATCTCGCGGTGATTGGAATGTTTTCCTTGGTGGGACTTCCTTACACGGTCAAGTTCCTCTGGGCTCCTGTCATGGACCGATATGTGCCTCCATTTCTGGGGAGACGACGTGGATGGATGCTGATATCCCAAATACTTCTTATGCTGGCTATTGGCACCTTTTCCTTGGTGAGACCTGCCGAATCTCCCTGGATTGTGGCCTTTCTTGCGGTGCTTGTGTCCTTTTTTAGTGCGAGTCAGGATATTGTCGTTGATGCTTACCGACGCGAGCTTTTAAGGG
>JAUPKS010000229.1 GCA_030837315.1 Planctomycetota bacterium | reverse complement strand
TGTCCGATAGAATACGGTGGGTAGTGTGCAAAAACAATCTTGGGGCCGCCAAACTGCTTTAATTCACCCAGGAACCATTGGTATTGTTCTTCATCGTCAGGCAACGAGGAGTTTAAGGCAATGAATTTTATTTTTAATCCATGAGCTTCTTTAAAGAAAGAATACCAAGACTGTCCGTTTGTTGTTTTACATAATATCTCTTTCAAATAAGAGATGTATGCAGGATCCAATTTATCACAGATTTCTTCGCATAAAACCTGTCGGCTCCTCTTTTTGGCCTTTGCTTCTATGATCGAGTTGATTTCCTTGTAAAGTTGCCCCCGTAATATTTCTATTTCATGTGAAAGACCTGTATGAGGAGATAACTGTTCTTCGTGTTTATTTACATCGCCTATTTTTTTTAGTAAATCCTTTATCAGTGTATCTATTTTTTCACCGAATATAAGTTCATGATTGCCGATGACTGGGTAGAGGGGGATTCTTTTATCTCCGGTATAGTTGCTGGTAATTACTTCTAAAAATCTTTCGAATTCATTATAATATATCATATCGCCCGAAAATAAGATAAAGTCAGGGTTTAGCTCCCGTATTACCCTGGCTATCGCATGGTGTTTTGCCTGTGGTTTTTCCATCGTTTTCATATCGCGGCGCGTATCTCCGTAAGCAATAAAATGTAATGCCTGTGCGTAAAGTGTTTGTGAAAACAGAATAATCACAACACTGATGATAAGCAGAAATATTTTGATTTGTTTATGCAGGTCTTTCGTCCTTTTCATGGTGGTTTTTCCTGATTTTTTAGATATTTTTGCTGGTTTTATAGGTTTCGTTTTTTGTTTGTTATGGATATGAGAAGATAGCGATTACATAGTACAAATATATAAACTAGTGTCAAGTCTAATTATAAGTGAATCTTAAAGTTTATCGGTTCTGGTTTGGTAAAGGAGGATGTTTTTGAACGGCCTTTTTTGGTTGACAAATCCGGTCTCTCTCAATATAATGACGGCCTATAATGATGCAAATATAGTAGTTTAGCAAACTTAGGAATTGAAAATTTAATTGACTATTATGGAAGCTATTACTTCGTTCATGAAAGTAAGTTCTCTGGATTTAAAGCGGCAGTATGAAAGTATTCGAGAAGAAATAAATAAAGCGGTTTTAGAGGTAGTAGCTAGCCAGTCTTTTGTTTTGGGACCATTCGTCGAGTCATTTGAGGATAGTATAGCGCAATTTTGTTGTATAAGACACGCCGTTGGCGTATCCTCTGGTACTGATGCAATTTTGTTAGCCTTAATGGCATGTGGTGTTAAAAATGGCGATGAAGTCATCACAACACCTTTTACTTTCTTTGCAACGGCAGGCTCCATTGCGCGTTTAGGAGCGGTTCCCGTTTTCGTGGATATAGACCCCGCTACCTACAACATCGATGGGAGTAAGATTTCAACTGCAATAAACAAAAAGACAAAGGCGATCCTGCCGGTTCACTTGTATGGACAGTGCGCAAATATGGACGTAATCCTTGAAATTGCGCGTGCCAATGGATTGATGGTTATCGAAGATGCTGCACAGGCAATAGGGGCGGTTTATAAAGGGAGGAATGCCGGTTCTTTGGGGCATGTAGGATGTTTTTCGTTCTATCCCACAAAAAATCTTGGTGGTTATGGTGACGGGGGGCTTGTCGCAACGAATGACGATAAGCTTGCGGAGTTTATCAAAATCTTAAGGGTTCATGGGTCAAAACCGAAGTATTACCATTCGTACATTGGGATTAATGGGAGGTTGGATGCTATCCAGGCTGCTGTCCTTTCTGTGAAACTTAAATACCTGAATAGCTGGTCTGAGAAACGCAGATTGATTGCTGCATATTATCATGAACGTTTAAAGGGGTTGCCTATTCGGTTGCCGAAAATAGAATCCCATAATGTCCACATATTTCATCAGTATGTAATAGCAACGCCCAAGAGAGATGCATTGATGAAATACCTTGAACGGCAAGGGATAGAAACAGCTATTTATTATCCTGTCCCTCTTCATTTGCAAAAGTGTTTTGAGTACTTAGGTTATAAATGCGGTGATTTACCCGAGTCAGAAAGAGCTTCTCTTGAAACATTAGCCCTGCCGATCTTCCCCGAGATTACTCAGAAAGAGCAGGATTATGTGATTAGTCACATAAAAAAATTCATTTCAGGACAATAATTTTAAATTTATCCTCATGCGAACACTGCAAGCTTTTTTGCTTCTCGCCCTGTTGTTTATCGTAAAAGAATACGGCTACGCAGAAAGTTTCCTTTCTGGTGTGAAAAATATAGAACAACGGCCTTTTTCCTTATTGGGTAATCAGATTCGCACCTGGAAAAAAGATGGAATTCGGGTATTTGTTGCCAATAAAGATGCGCGGGTTGTGCAGGGACCATTTCAGATTGCGGCGGATACCGTGGTTTGTTGGTTTCATGAGGAAGAGGCTCTGCAACGTGCGGAGGCAACTGTGGAGGTATATTGCGAAGGAAAAGTAACTATTCTTCAAGATGAAAATTACGAGAAATATGAACAGGTCTATTTAAACTTTGAGACGATGACTGGCGTGGTAGTTAGTCCTGATATCCAACCGATAGAAACTTTCGAAGATGCCCAGGAGACAGAGGCTGTCCTGCGGGGTGAAGAAATTCGTTCGATGAAAAAAGAAGAGTATTTATCTACCGAGATCCCAAAAAAGGTACTGACTGCAGGGGTTTCCCAAAAAGAAGAGATGGTTGATATTATTGCAGACAGTATTGACTCGTGGGAGGAAGGAGACCGGCGGATCGTCGTGGCCCTTGGAAATGTAGACATTAAGAAAGAGGATATGACGATCGATGCGGATAGTGTAATCTTGTGGTTTGATAAAACAGAAGCGGATAGCTCGAAGCACTCGGAACGGCCTTTGGGTGAAATATATGCAGAAGGAAATGTGACGATGCGCCGTAAAGATGATGTGATAATTGCCGACAAGATATTTGAAAACCAAAAGGAGAATAAGGGGATTTTTATCAATAGTCAGGTGAGAACAATTCCTTTTGAGCAACCGGAAGTTAAAAAAAGTGATACCTCCGAAGGAAAAGAACGTATGAAGAAAAACCAGGCATCCTCTGCTTTGGCTGGCACGTCCGCTTATATTGGCGGAGAAGAGATACGGCACGTTGGCAAAGGGCAGTACGAGATTGCCAATAGCACAATAAGTACTTGCGGATATGGACATCCGCACTACTGTTTTAAGGGGAAAAAGATTCGATTGGTTCAGAGGGGTGTTCATAATATAGTCTCTTCTACGCATAATACACTCTATCTGGATAAATATCCTGTTGCGTATTTGCCATATCTATCTCTGGATGTGCGAAAGAAAGAACGACTATTAAAAGACTGGCAATTCGGAAGTTCTTCACGTTTTGGCGCCTTTTTCAAATCAGACTGGGATTTGTATACCGTTACAGGTGGAAATCAAAAAGATTGGAGCGACCTTACCCTGAATCTAGATTATTTGGAGAAGAGGGGGGTTGGTACAGGGCTTGATTTTGAATATAAAGGGCAGGATATGCTTGGGTATGTCGATAGCTACTATATAAAAGACAAGGGAGATTCCGATATTAACGACGTCCCTATTGATCATGAAGACCGTGGCACTATTCTTTGGAGACACCGGCAGCAATTACCTGCTGATTTGCGTTTGGATATGGAGTATTCCTATTTGAGTGATCCGAGGTTCCTCAGGGAATATTTTCCGCACGAATTTAAACAAGAGAAAGATCGCGAGACGGTATTATATTTACGAAGAATTCATAATACTTCAGCAGAAACGTTTTTAATTAACGAACAGTTTAATGGATTTGATACGACGATAGATTCTCTTCGTGAAAAGAGGTATGCGGAACGGTTGCCTGAGGCGTCATATCGAATCATTGGAGAGCCTATTGTGGATAATCAACTGATATTCACATCGGAGTCTGCCGTAACTTATTTTGACAGCTCTTTTGAACGGGTTAAACCAGAGGTTCAGTCACAATCTCTTGCGCGGATGGATAGCGTAAACCGTGTAAGTATGCCGTTTAAACCGTGGGTTTTTAACATAGACCCGTTTGTAGAAGGTAGAGCCAGTGGGTATACAGAAAGTATTGACACATCTGATACCGTTGATGAGGCAAACGGCCCCGGAACGGGGCGTTTCATCGGCTCTCTTGGATTTGATTGGAGTTCGACGCATTGGAGAAGCTACAGTGTCTATAATGATTTCTTTAGAATTAATCGGTTAAGGCATATCTTTGTTCCGGAACTACGTTATACGTATAGCCCGGTTGTTACAGAGGATCCCAATGACTTATATCAATATGATGCAATCGATGCATTGGATTCATCCCACATCGCTGTTATGGGTGTAAAAAACAAATTTCAGACGAAACGAGGGGAACCGGGCTATGAAAAAACAGTGGATTTTATCGATTTAAACCTAGATTATTATGTGTTTCTAGCGAGGGATGGGATTTATAATGATGGCATAAATGGGATTATTATAAGAAAAGACAACTTTGTGAATATAGATTTCAGATCACAACTAACAGATATCGTTGCCTTTGTTTCTGAACGTAATGAGTTTAATACGGAAGAATTCCAATTTGATGTTCTTTCTTCCGGTTTTGAGATATACAACCCTCCCGATTGGCAATATTTCATTGGACACAGATATATACGAGACATCAGTTCTACCGTTATCCTGGCGGCTGACTATAAGATTAGTGAAAAGTGGAGTGTGCTCTTCGGGGAAAAGTATGACTTTAAGTCTACAAAGATAGTTGATGTGAAGGATGGAGATATAGACACAGAAGATAAATCCAAGAACCTCAAGACAAATTTTGTATTATCCCGCTATTTTCACGATTGGGTAGCCAGTCTTACCCTTGAATTAGATCCTGTAAGAGATGATAATTCCTATAGGTTTGACATTACACCGAAAGGATTACAGAAAACCTCAAGACGTTTTTGGTTTTAGGATGTAATAAAGATGACGAGAAAAGCAATTTATCCAGGAACATTTGACCCTGTTACGAATGGACACCTCGACGTAATCAAGCGAGGTAGTGTTATCTTTGACACATTAGTTGTTTCGGTAGGATGTAATCCATTAAAAGATGCGTTATTTTCAGTTAAGGAACGCATGGAGATGATTCGGGAGTATGTTAAGGATTTAAAAAATGTTGAGGTAGACAGTTTTAACGGTATGTTGGTGGATTATGTCAAAAAGCAACAAACGAACATTATATTGCGCGGTATACGCACCGTATCTGATTTTGAATATGAATTTCAGAGGGCGCTGACCAATCGAGTGCTCAATAAAGAAGTCGAAACCGTATTTGTAATGACCAGTGAGCAATATTCTTTTTTGAATTCTACGCTTATCAGGGAAATCGTTAGTCTGGGCGGCAGTGTGAGCCCATTTGTTCCTCCACATGTTGAAAGTCGTTTGATAGAGAAATTTAAGCATATGCATAGAAAGCCACTGAATGAAAATTAATGTCTTAGTTATTGGCGATATTGTAGGGAAACCTGGCCGTGACATATTGAAAGATAAGCTAAAATCATTTATCAGTAAGGAAGAAATACACTTTTGCATTGCAAACGG
This sequence comes from Planctomycetota bacterium, assembly GCA_030837315.1. Taxonomy (GTDB): domain Bacteria; phylum Planctomycetota; class Brocadiia; order Brocadiales; family Brocadiaceae; genus Brocadia. The sequence goes on along the minus strand of JAUPKS010000229.1, from coordinate 27,072 downwards.
TGAAAATGCTGCTGCGGGGGCTGGCATTACCAGCGAAATAGCCACAGAATTATTTTCCTATGGCATTGATGTTATAACTACAGGTGATCATGTATGGGATAAAAAAGAAATACTCCCTATGCTGGAAACGAATGCAAACGTCCTGAGACCGGCTAATTACTCTCCGTTAGCAATTGGAAAAGGTTATGTGGTGAGGAATTCCAAATTGGGAAATCCGATAGGCGTGATTAATTTGTTGGGCCGGGTATTTATGAAACCAATAGATTGTCCTTTTCGTGTCTCCGATGAGATTCTGAGGCATATTTCAAAAGAGACAAAGGTGATTTTTGTGGACATGCATGCAGAAGCGACCTCAGAAAAGATTGCTATGGGTTGGTATTTGGATGGTAAGGTGAGCGCCGTTGTTGGGACGCATACCCATGTGCCTACTGCAGATGAAAAAATATTACCCAAAGGAACGGCCTTTATCAGTGATTTGGGAATGACCGGTCCGCACGAATCTATCCTTGGAAGAAAGATTGAGTGTGTATTGAAGGCTATTGTGACACAGATGCCTGTTCGATTTGACGTGGCAGAAAAGGACATGCGTATAAGCGGCGTGAAGATAGTTGTGAATAGTCAAACAGGAAAGGCAGAAAGCATCAAAAGAATTGAAGTTAAAGAAGGGGATTAGATGAGCTTAGTCAAGACGTTACCCGTGTTCCTTGATACAGCAAAAAGTCAAAATAAGATACTCACGATTTCTGAACTTACGCGAAAGATACGTGGTTCACTCGAGCAAGAATTTTTTAATATTTGGGTTGTGGGAGAAGTGTCTAATGTAAAGAGGCCTTCGTCAGGGCATGTATATCTGACGCTGAAAGATGCTAATGCTCAACTTCAAGCCGTTATGTTTAAAACTCGTGCAAACAACATAAAATTTGAGATAAAAGACGGGATGTCCGTTTTAGCTTTTGGTTCAGTTACTGTTTATGAAGCCCGGGGTCAATATCAATTGATCATTGAACGTATGGAGCCTAAAGGAATTGGGGCCTTACAACTGGCATTTTTACAATTAAAGGAACGCCTCGAAAAGGAAGGTTTATTTGATCCCGCACACAAAAAACCACTTCCGCTCCTCCCGAAGAAGATCGGCATTGTGACATCTTTAACAGGTGCTGCTATCAGAGATATCATAAATGTAATCAACAGAAGATTTGCCAGGGTAGAAATTCTCATTTATCCGGTAAAGGTACAGGGCGAAGGTTCCGCACTGGAGATCGCACGGGCAATTGGTGATTTGAATACTATTCCCGATGTCGACGTAATGATTGTGGGAAGGGGAGGCGGTAGCTTGGAGGACCTGTGGGCATTTAATGAGGAAGTGGTAGCACGAAGCATTTATAGCTCAAAGATCCCTGTTATTTCTGCTGTAGGTCATGAAATTGATGTAACTATTTCAGACTTGGTTGCAGATAAAAGGGCACTCACGCCCACAGAGGCGGGCGAGTTGGTTGTTCCACGGTATGACCAGTTAAAAGATGCAGTTGAGAAAATTAAGACTAGACTTGTACAAGCATTGTGTAATAAAATATTGCTTGCGGGAACTACATTGTTGAGGATTAAAAATAGTTTTTCATTTAAAAGGCCATTCGACAGAATACTGAGGTTGCAACAAGCTTTGGATGAAATTGTACAACGGTTCGTTACGGCCGGGAAACATACCGTTGCATTAGAACGTGAGCGACTTGTTGGTCTTACAAATCGATTAGACAGCGTGAGTCCTTTAAGAGTGTTGAATAGGGGGTATTCTATTACTACCAATGTCGAGGATGATAAACCTATCAAGTCTGTTGAAGCATTGGATAGAGGAAAACTATTAAAGACTCGATTGTGTGAGGGGGTTATTGTATCCTCAGTGGTTGAGATATTAAAGTAACGATGAAGGAACTATTTCCATGCATCAAAATCGAAGGCAATACCTATACTGATGGCAAAGATAAAATTTGAGGATGCACTAAAAGGATTAGAAGATATTGTAGAGCGTCTCGAAAAAGGAGAGTTGTCACTTGATGAAACTTTGTCCGAATACGAACAGGGTCTTAAACTTTATAAGCAGTGTATTGCCCTATTAGAGAATGCAGAAAAAAAGATTCAAATCCTGGTGAAGGACGAGAGTGGTGTATTCCGTACCAAAGATTTTGAGATTGAAACTACGCAAAGTAATAATTCATAATGAATATTTACTAAATATTAAACTGACTTTTTGGATTTATCCCGAATAATAATATATGAATAAACTATTGGATTGTATTGAAAGCCCGGAGGATTTGAAAAAATTAAAGCTGGATGATTTGCCAAAACTCGCAGCGGAAATTCGCGAACTAATCGTGGAAGTTGTTTCGAAAAATCCAGGTCATCTTTCTTCAAATCTTGGTGTAGTTGAATTATCTATGGCGCTTCATTACTGTTTTGATTTTAAAAAGGATAAAATCGTGTGGGATGTGGGTCACCAGGCATATGTTCACAAGATTCTCACGGGTCGAAAAGTGAAGTTTCCTACCCTGAGGCAGTATAAGGGGCTTAGCGGTTTTCCGGATAAAAACGAAAGCGAGTATGACCCATTTACAAGCGGTCATAGCGGGAATGCTATATCGGCTGGACTGGGCGTGTCTTGCGCTGATGCAATTCTTGGACACAAGAGGTCTACTGTGGTTGTTGTGGGTGACGGTGCTATTGGGGCGGGAATGTCTTTAGAGGCGTTGAATCATGCGGGTGATCTGAAGAAAAATTTGCTGGTGGTATTAAATGACAATGAGATGTCTATTTCCAACACCGTTGGCGCTTTCTCGAAATACCTGAACAAAATCAGGACTGCTCCAATCTATGTGGATATGAGAAAAGAAGTTCATAATTTATTGAAAGTATTGCCTGTTTTTGGCAAGCCAGTTGAAAAAACATTGGAACATGTAGTTGAATTAATACGTGGCGGGGCTGCCGTTCCTGGGCAAATATTCAAAGACCTTGGATTTAATTATTTTGGGCCAATTGACGGGCACAATTTCCGAATATTGATTGAGATATTGAATGATATTAAACACCTCGAAGGTCCTGTGCTCTTGCATGTAGTAACGGAAAAAGGGCGGGGTTTTGAACCGGCATGTCAAAATCCCACACAATACCACAGTGCCGGCAAGTTCGAGATGTGTGATGGAAAGATTAAGCAGACTGCCAGTAATTCCCCAAAGGTTTCTTACACCAAGGTTTTTGGGGATACCCTGGTGGAGCTGGGAAAGACAGATGCCAGGGTGGTAGGTATTACCGCCGCCATGCCTGACGGAACTGGCATGGTTTCTTTTGGCAAAAAATTCCCAGACCGGTTTTACGACGTTGGGATTTGTGAACAGCATGCCGTGGGTTTGGCCAACGGATTGTCTGTAGGAGGGCTGAAACCTGTGGTTGCTATCTACTCGACGTTTTTACAAAGGGCATATGATCAGGTGTTTCATGATATCTGCCTGCAACGAAATGGGGTTGTATTTGCGCTCGACCGAGCCGGGATTGTGGGGAATGACGGCCCTACTCATAATGGTTTGTTTGATATTGCCTATCTTCGGAATCTACCGGAGATTGTTTTAATGGCGCCAAAAGACGGGAATGAGTTGAAATCTATGCTAAAGATTGCTTTAGATTCAGGCAAGCCTGTAGCGATCAGATATCCTAAAGAGGATATCCCTGAAGAAAAACTTAGCCCACACTATGAGACATTTGAAATTGGAAAGGCTGAGGTATTGAGGGAAGGCGCCGATGGTGCTCTTCTTGCCTATGGTGCCATGGTGTATCGATGTTTGCAAGCCGCAGAAAAGCTGAGTGAAAAAGGCATTGAGGTTACGGTAGTGAATGCGCGGTTTGTCAAACCCCTTGACAAAGAACTCATTTTGGAGTTAATCAGGAATCACAAACTGATCATTACGGCAGAAGATCATGCATTGATGGGTGGTTTTGGTTCTGCGGTGCTTGAACTCGTTTCTGATGAAAGGGAAAACGTGAATAAAATTTTGCGAATGGGTATTCCGGATTGCTTTATTGAGCATGGGCCTCGGAATCTGATGTTAAAAAATATTGGATTGGATGAAGGTGGAATTGCCGATAAATTTATTACAACACTTGATTTGATGAATATACGTGGTTCTTTTACCAAGACGGGAAAGCAACGTTTGTCCGTTTGAGCGAATGAAAAAGATTCTGGTTCTCGGCGATTTAAGCAAGAAAATGATTTACGACACGATTTTTGGTTTAAAGCCATGGTTGGATAAGCACGTGGTTGCTGAAATTCTTGATGTGTCGAAAGGGAAGAAGATTGAAAAGATGGGGGCAGAAATTGCCGTAGTGTTTGGAGGAGATGGGGCGATTCTTTCAACGTGTCGGGGGCTCGGAAGAAATCAAATACCGATCATAGGTGTACACATGGGAAGATTTGGTTTTTTGGCAGAGATTACGGAAAAGGATGTATGCGCCTCTTTAGAAAAAATATTTACGGGAAACTATCAGGTGCGCAAAAGGATGCTCCTGTTATCCCGCGTTGAGCGTGCAGGAAAAACGATAAACGAATCGATGGGTATTAATGAAGCGGTGATCTCCCGTTCGTCCTTGTCAAGGTTGATCTCCATCAAATTGAATATTAACGGAGAAGATGTGGCAACATACCGGGCTGATGGTTTAATCATATCGACCCCTTTAGGTTCTACTGCACATTCATTGTCTGCGGGCGGGCCAATTTTAACGCCTGATTTAAATGCGTTTATCATTGTGCCGATATGTCCGCACACCCTTACGAATCGGCCGTTAGTAGTTTCTGCGGATGTAAAGATTGAGATGGAAATCTTATCTCAATTAAACGGTACCGGTTTTACGGTAGATGGTCAGGTCTTTACGGAATTGGAGATGGGCGACAAAATACAGGTGGAGAAGTCGGATACCGAGGTTCAGATGATTGATACTGGCACGCGGACGTTTTATGGTGTATTGCGTGAAAAATTGAATTGGGGAGGACTGCCGAATTATGGCCGTAATTAGAATAAAAGAAAATTATTGTAAGGGATGCCTTCTCTGTGTCCCTGTATGTCATAACAAATCGTTAGTAATATCCGATACCATAAACGATTACGGGTTGCATCCGGTTAAGTTCAGGGAGGATGCAGAATGTGATGGTTGTAAGAAATGCGCAATAATGTGTCCGGACGTAGCAATAGAGATTTATAATTAAATGATAAACGTTATTTATAAAGACAATTTGCTTGGGGCATATCTATCATGAAACAGTTATTGACCGGAAATGAAGCCGCTGCGGAAGCAGCTATTGTAGCGGGTTGTAGGTATTATTATGGGTATCCTATTACTCCTCAGAATGAACTTATCAATTATATGTCAGTAAGAATGCCTCAGGTTGGCGGTGCTTTTATTCAGGCAGAGAGTGAGATTGCAGCCATTAGTATGGTCCATGGGAGTGCGGCGGCAGGTGGGCGTACAATGACATCCTCTTCAAGTCCTGGCATTAGTTTGAAGCAAGAAGGAATTTCCTATCTGGCAGGGAGTGAACTGCCTTGTGTAATTGTCAATATACAGCGGGGAGGACCTGGATTGGGTGATATTTCCGCATCACAGGCAGACTATTTTCAGGCGGTGAAGGGTGGTGGGCATGGTGATTACCATACCATAGTGCTTGCACCCAGTTCTGTCCAGGAGATGGCCGATCTTGTCTACGACGCCTTTGATCTTGCTGATAAATATCGAAATCCCGTCATGGTCTTAGGAGACGCACAGGTCGGCCAATTAATGGAACCAGTGGAATTTCATAAAAAATTGAAAAAGAATTTCCCGCAGAAAGCTTGGTCGCTCACAGGCGCAGAAGGAAGAAAGAGGAATATTATAAAATCTTTTTATCCGGTGAAAGGTCAGTTGGAAGAGTTCAATGCCCACTTGCAGAGAAAATATAAAACAATAGAAGAGCATGAAGTTCGTTATGAGGCGGTTAATATTCATAAAGCGGATGTTATATTGGTCGCTTATGGGACATCGGCACGGGTATGCAGAGAGGTTGTAAAAAAGAGCCGACAGCTTGAATTTAGGGTTGGTCTGATACGTCCCATTACCTTATGGCCATTTCCGAAAGAGATTATTCGAAAGATATCAGAAAAGGTGCGGTGTATCTTAACGGTTGAGATGAGTGCCGGGCAGATGGTTGAGGATGTAAGACTTACGGTAGAAGGGAGATGTCCAGTTCATTTTTATGGAAGGACGGGTGGTGGGGTTCCTACATCTTCGGAAGTAATCAAAAAAATAGTGGAAATCGTGCCCGATAACCGGGCAGCCAATACATTATTACACTTAGCCGAGGTAAGGTGATATGCAATCGCTCTATGAAAAACCAAAAGCATTTATCGATACGGCAACACATTTTTGTCCAGGTTGTGGACACGGAATTGTCCTGAGGCTCATTGCTGAAATTATTGATGCATGGGGCATTCGGGGGAAAACCATAGGGCTGGCACCGGTAGGATGTGCTGTGCTCGCCTATAATTATCTTGATATTGATATGTGTGAAGCTGCACATGGTCGTCCGCCAGCAGTTGCTACGGGCATCAAAAGAGTCCATCCGGATCATATCGTTTTTGCCTATCAAGGAGACGGTGATCTGGCAGCAATTGGGACCGCAGAAATCATTCATGCTGCCAATAGAGGAGAGAATATTACATTCATCTTTGTTAATAATGCCGTTTACGGCATGACAAATGGACAAATGGCACCAACGACCTTATTGGGGCAGAAAACGGCCACTACGCCTGCGGGGAGAGATATGGCAAATTATGGACATCCCATCCGTGTGTGTGAACTGCTGGCGGTACTGGATGGGACTAGTTACCTTGAAAGAGTCAGCCTCTCCTCACCGGAAAATATTCGAAAGACAAAAAAAGCTATTGAAAAAGGATTTAAAACACAGATTGAGAAAAAGGGATTTTCCCTGATAGAAATTCTATCACCTTGCCCGATTTACTGGAGAATGGATGCCAATGAAGCGATGAGACACATTGATGAAGAAATGTCCAGAACCTTCCCGCTTGGGGTGATAAAAAACTGGGAACAAAAAAATTAGTTTATGATTGAAAAAATAATCTTGGCAGGTTTTGGTGGACAGGGGATGATGCTCCTGGGGAAATTACTTGCACAAGCAGCCATTGCTGAAGGTAAACAGGTAACGTATTTTCCTTCCTATGGTACTGAAGTGAGGGGTGGAACGGCCGTCTATCACCTGATCGTTTCGAACGAAGAGATTTTCTCTCCTATTATCGAAGAAGCTGACACCCTTATTATTATGAATCAACCTTCCTATCAAAAATTTAAAGGGATGTTAAAACCCAATGGATTACTTCTCTTGAATACCTCCATGATTAAAGTGAATAATCCACCTGACGCAACAATCTACAAAGTTCAGGCAACAGAGATCGCAAGCAAATTGGGTAATGTGCTGGTCTCGAATATCGTTATGATGGGTGCCTATCTCGCAATTAAAAAGCTATTTTCTGCCAATCTTATTTTGGATCAGTTACAGGCGATGCTAAAAGGGAAAAAGGGGGATTTGTTTGCCATTAATAAAAAAGCATTCGAAAGCGGTATACAGGTTATAGAATCAACATCTCGTTAGTCCTTGCTGTAAAACAATAGGTAAGTTTTTGCGCAAACGCTGGCGCAATGGTAACTTTCTTTCGCTTTTATTAATTTTAGATTAGACTGGGTAGTTTTGTCTGGTGTGGGGAAGAATGTTTGCAAAAAAAGGAGTTAATGTAATATAATTTACAATCGTATTTTATTGTAATCAGTGTTTTTTTGAAAAGAATAAGGGGGTGTTATATGTGTACGACATGTGCGAAACATAATCCCGGAAAAAAGAAGGGGGAATCGGAAAAGGGAAAGGCAGGAGAGAAGGGAAAAAAGAAATAAGTGGCATGTTGAATGTCTCAGATAGTTCGGTATGATGAGATATGGTTATTTCTTGATGTAATTCAACATGGATCGAAAGAAATGCAAAACCCCTCCGTGAACAATTGTTCTCGGAGGGGTTTTGTTTTTAAGTAGACAGTAAGCCGAGTTCTGTCGTGGACGATCATTTATCTAGTCTCGTTGTTGCCAGCGAGATCAAACGGCTTACCCAGAAGTATTAACGAAGCGGACCACTTCATCCCTCCCTATTTAGCCTTTCTCCCAGTGGGGTTTGCCATGCCTCCGGTGTCGCCACCGGAGCGGTGGGCTCTTACATTAAGTCTATGCTTGTCCCTGTATGTCTTCAACAGGGAAATGACCCCGCCATTTCACCCTTATCCCATAAAATAACCGGGACGGTATATTTTCTGTTGCACTTTCCTTCCCGTTGCCGGGACTCCGCGTTACGGAGCACTGCGTCCTGTGGAGCTCGGACTTTCCTCCCGTTCCTTACTATTCTCACAAGAATAGTGAAAACCGACGACCGCCTTGTCTACTTTGTGTCATCCTCCAGCTCTTCGTTGCCGCTCTCCAAATACAAAATCCGGCCGCAGCTATGACAGAAGGTAAGATTTTTACCTGACATAAGCTGGTTAAGCGTCTGTGCTGTTATGGACATGAAACAGCCTTGGCATACCTTGTTAACAACATTAACTACAGCCACTGCATCTTTATGGCTTACTAACCGATTATACTCTTGTAAGGCATCTGAGTCTAACATGGATGCATAGTTGTCGCGCTTTTTTTTCAGTTCATTTATTTCAGCATCTGTTGCTTTCATATCAGCATCCACCTGTTTCTGGAGCTCTTTTAATTGCGTATTTTCATGTTCAATCTCGTTTTCGAATGATTTGTATCTCTGCTTCATTTCCTCATACTTCGCCATCATTCCCAGGATTTCATCTTCCAGAACGGACTTGTTCGCTTCCTTTCCTCCAATTTCTGTTTTTGTTGCGCTGTATTCCTTGTTCGTTTTAACTTGATTCATCTGGAGTCGCAACTTATTGATCTCTACCTCCATGCTTTTTAAGTCAAGTTCCTTAAGAGTGGTGTTCTTGTGAAAGGTCTTTATCTCTTCACTTAGTTTAGATAATTCAGTCTTTTTTTGATGGGTTTGGTTTTGCTTCTTTTGAACATCATAACCTCGGTAGAGTTTATCGCCTTCCAGCCTTTTCAATTTTGTATCTATTAATTGCAACCTCCGTAGTACCTCTATCCTTTCATTCATAGATTCCTCTTAAGCATAATTTTGTGCGCATCAAAGGGGACAAACCACCGGTTATCACCATGGGAAGCCGTTTGTAGTCTGTCTCTTCTGTCAGTCCGCAGCGATTCCGTCTAGGAATCCTTCAAGTTTGCGGCTTCTGATCGGATGCTGCAATTTTCGCACTGCTTTTGCCTCAATCTGTCTTACCCGTTCCCTTGTGACCTTAAAAATCTTTCCAACTTCTTCAAGAGTATATGTGTAACCGTCGCCGATACCGTAACGAAGTTTAATTATTTCTCTTTCGCGATACGTTAACGTTTCCAATACATTCTCAATCTTATCTTTCAACATCTCCTGGGTTGCGGCAGATACGGGAGATTCTGCCTTTTCATCCTCGATAAAATCGCCGAAGGAACTGTCCTCACTTTCGCCGACAGGCCGATCCAGCGAGATTTGGTGTCGAGATATCTTGAGGACGCGTCGTGCTTCTCCTACGGTGATCTTTACTTCTTTTGCAATCTCTTCTATCGTTGGTTCACGTCCTTTTTCTTGTAAAAGTTTCTTTGAAACATTTCTGATCTTGCTCATGGTCTCGATCATGTGCACGGGGATGCGTATCGTTCTTGCCTGGTCGGCAATCGAACGAGTAATTGCCTGACGTATCCACCACGTGGCATACGTGCTGAATTTGTATCCCCGCCGGTATTCATATTTGTCCACGGCACGCATAAGACCTGTATTACCCTCCTGAATTAAATCAAGAAAGCTCAATCCGCGGTTCCGGTACTTTTTTGCGATACTTACCACCAGTCGTAGATTTGCACCAGAAAGCTTTCGCTTGGCAGATTCGTGCTCTTTGTAAATATTTTCAACAGATTCTATACGCCGTTTCAAACTTTTAGAAGATTCGAGTACTAACTCTTCCAGCTTTGCGAATTGAGACTCCAATTCTTTGTGCTGGCCATTGGATTTAGAACGATTTTTGCTCTCTATCAGCTGCTTTTCCAGATCTTCCATTTCAAGAATAGCCTCTTGGAGTTTTTTCAGCATGGGTTGTATGCGTTTTGTGCGAACATTGATTTCTTCGAGCAGATCTATACCTTTTCGTCTTCTATTCCGGATTGTTCGGAGAAGCTTTATTTTTTCTTTTTCGGAAGTCTGTTTCCGTTTCGCGCGCAGGTAATCGTCTTTGTTTTTTTGGAGGAGCGATTTTAGGATTTTGGCACTTCTCGGAAAGTGTCCTAATATTTCGTCCTTGCAATTCTCGACCATTGCATCTACCTTCAGGGTACGGTCGAACGATAGCTCCCCATTGTTTACGTCCTCCAATATCTTTAAACAGGTCGCCAATGAGAGATCGGAATGCAATACCTTCTTCAAAAATCTCTTTCGTGTAATTTCTATCTTTTTCGCGAGCATGATCTCTTCATCGCGGGTAAGCAAAGGAATTTCACCCATCTGGGTAAGATACATACGAACAGGGTCGTCGATCTTTTCTGTAATTGTTGGAACTTCACCAAACTCCAAATCTACTTCCGGGTATGGTTCTCCCTCTTCTGCCTCAACGACATCACGACTTTCAACCTCTGTTTCGTCGATCAAATCGATGCCCAATTCATCCAGCATCATTAGAATATCATCAATTTTTTCGGGAGAAATATCAGCATCATCGGGCAACATATCGTTCAGTTCTTCGTATGTTAAATAGCCCTTCTCTTTGCCTTTTTGTACAAGCTGCTTGACTTTTTGGTTTAAACTTTCCATCTAAAGATAGACCTCCTCAACAATGTCAATTATGTAAATGGAGATGATCAATAGTTAACTTCTGTTCTGCCGTAATCTGCCTTACGTATGACAGCGCGATGCGTTAGGCTTTATTTTTCAGGATATGGAGATTTTTGCTTTTTCTATGAAATTCATCCAACAATCCAATTATATCCTCTTCATTGCTGCCAACCTTAATGGTCTTTAACGTTTTTTCCTTTGCTTGGTGCCGTTCTTTTTTGCTATTTCGTCTTTTAAAAAAATGAATGCATGCCTCTAGCCTCTCGCCCTGATTGGTTATATTTTGAAATTCCTTTGTTGTTACAATATCCATAAGCGTTTTATTGAGTGGTACGTCATATAATATATGCAATACATCTTCTTCTTTTACCACCGTATTTTTGCGGTATAATTCAACCACTTTTTCGGCAATCTTGAACAGATCGCTACTGCTAAATTCTTCCAAACCTATTTCTTCTACGACTCTGGGTATAAGATCATTGCAGGATAACATCAAATACAAAAGTTCCCGCTCTGCCGTGAAAGATGCATCTAATTGGTGCTTGATGTCTTGTTTGTTTTGCATAAGAGGCGATTGTTTGTTGAATTTTTTAAGATGGGCCCGCAATGCAGTCTCATCAATAGCCATTTCTTCGGCGACCCTTTTGATTTGTAAATTACGCTTAATAACATCAGGCATTTTCATTGCCGTTGAAAGGATATCGTCAATCGCATTGGCTTTTCCGGTAATAGTTGATATATCCCATTTTGATGCAGCCATTTCAATCTTAAAACTAAAGAAATCTATGGCATTGTTAATATGGGTTAAAAATTTTTCCCCGCCTTCTGCCACGAGAAAGTCGCAAGGGTCATGCCCTTTGGGTAATTGAGCTATCTTTACATCGAGCTCCTCTTCAAGAAAGATATCCAGACTTCTATCGGAAGACTTCCATCCAGCAATATCTGAATCCAAAAGCAGTATCACCTGATTACAATACTGTCTTAAAAGCCGCAAGTGTTGTTTTGATATAGTCGTACCCATAACGGCAACCGCCCACTCGATTCCATGCTGATGCGCCATGATTACATCAGTGTATCCCTCCATGAGTATGACTTTGCGGTGTTTCAAAATTGAATTTTTTGCCTGATCAATCCCGTAAATGACATTGCTTTTGCTGAAAAGAACGGTTTCTGGTGAGTTTAGATATTTTGGAAGCGAATCGTCTAATACCCTTCCACCAAAACCAATAGTCTGCTTTCTTGTGTCCAGGATAGGAAACATCAATCTATTGCGAAAACGATCATAATAAGTATTTCCATCTCTTTTTGGTATGACCAAACCAGCTTTCTCTAATAGGTTACTGGGAATATTTCGTTCTTTGCACACTCGTATCAATGTATTCCAACTGTCTGGAGCATAACCAATACAGAAATTTTTTATGGATTGATCATTTATCTGCCTTTTCCTCAAATAATCTCTTGCAAACTTTCCTTGTTCACTATGTTGCAAAATTTTATGATAACATTTTGCAGAAAAATCGTTTATATTTATTAAACGAGTCTTTTCTGTCAGAGAGAGGGATTGCTTTTGATTGTTTAAATGAGAAAGATCAATATGTAACTTGGAAGCTAATAGCTTTACGGCCTCTACGAAATCCAATCCTTCTTGTTTCATTAAAAACTGAAATACAGTTCCACCTTCACCACACCCAAAGCACTTGAAAAGTTTCTTTTCTGGATTTACGGTAAAGGAAGGTGTTTTTTCTGAATGAAAGGGGCATAAACCAAGAAAGTTTTTACCGCTTTGCTTTAGGTTTACATACTCTGATATGATTTGAACAATATCTGAGGCAAGTTGTATCTCTGCAAGCTTTTCTTGTGGGATAAAATTTGCCATTCAGTTGGAAGTGATAAATTAGCTAAGATAATATGTAAACCTTCAAATTATATCATTAATTTGAATAATGTCAATAAATTGAGAGATAATTATTTGCTACATACTACTGAGATGGGAATATTTTGTGGTAAAAAAAGCACGTAACTATCTAATGATTCTCATGTTAATGCCTTTTTTCATTAAATACTCTTTCACTTCTTGTATGGAAATTGTTCTATAATGGAAAATAGAGGCAGCCAGTGCCGCATCTACCTTTCCTCTCGTAAAGACATCGTAAAAATGTTCTCGTGTGCCTGCCCCACCGGATGCTATGATTGGTATGTTTACTGCTTCCGATACGGTTTTGTTTAATTCAATATCAAATCCATCCCTTGTGCCATCACAGTCCATGCTTGTTAATAATATTTCACCAGCGCCCTTTTTTTCTACGGCTCTTGCCCAGGCAACGGCATCTAGTCCAGTAGGTGTTCTGCCGCCGCTTACGTAAACTTCCCATTTTGGTGTTTCAAAATTGCCTTGTACCTTTTTTGCGTCGATTGCGACCACGATGCATTGGCTACCAAATCGCTTGGAAGCCTTTTTGATAAACTCTGGTTCTTTAACTGCTGCTGTGTTGATGGAAACCTTGTCTGCCCCTGCAGTGAGCAATCGACGGATGTCGTCAATACTACGAATGCCTCCGCCAACGGTTAACGGCATAAATACTTGTTCTGCGGTCTTTTTTACGACGTCAAGAATGATGTTTCTGTTTTCATGGGATGCCGTAATGTCTAGAAAGGTTAATTCATCGGCACCTGCCTTATCATACAAAGCAGCTATTTCTACGGGATCCCCTGCATCTTTTAAATTTAAAAAATTAGTTCCTTTAACGACACGCCCATCCTTAACGTCCAGACAGGGTATAATTCTTTTAGCAAGCATAATGAGTTGAGAACGTCCTTATTTTAAAAAGTGGAGTAAAACGGAAGAAAACTTTTTCCCAAAATTCTATGGTAAAAATTTACATGGGTAGGAAAAATAATGTTCAGAAATCTTTTTCAGGACTGCTGGCTTTTGCGTAAAGTCTTTTTGGAATACGCCCAGAAAGGAATGCAAGCCGCCCCGCTTCACATGCTAGTTTCATTGCCCTTGCCATTTGGACAGGGTCTTTTGCAAGTGCAATCCCCGTATTTAGCAGCACACCTTCGCAGCCAAGTTCCATGGCGATGGCAACGTCAGATGCCGTGCCAACACCTGCATCGACAATAATGGGAACCTTGGCTGATTCAAGGATGATCCGTAGGTTGTTTTTGTTTAAAATGCCCTGGCCAGACCCAATCGGCGCGCCTGCCGGCATAACACAGGTTGCGCCTGCATCTTCTAGTTTTCTCGCGATAATAGGGTCATCAGAAGTATACACAAGGACGGTGAATCCCTCCTTAGCCAAAACCTGAGTTGCTTTCAGAGTTTCAATCGGGTCAGGCAAGAGCGTTTTTTCATCACCAAGCACTTCCAGCTTGATCATATCGGACATACCAGCTTCCCGTGCAAGTCGAGCTACCCTGATAGCTTCATCGGCAGAAAAGCACCCCGCCGTATTTGGCAAAATCTTATATTTCTTTGTGTTAATATAATCTAAGAGCGATGTTGTCTCGTTGATCTTTACCCTTCGTACGGCAACGGTAACGACCTCTGTCCCGCTGGCCGATAAGGCCTCTTTCATTATCTCCATCGAAGGGTATTTGCCGGTACCAACAAAAAGTCGGGAAGTAAATTCATACTTCCCGATCTTGAGCTTTGTATCCTCTATCCTTTTTTCGATCTTATCCGCCGCCAACAAAAGTTACGACCTCCAATAAGTCTGTGTCTCTGAGTACAAGTGTCGAAAGTTCCTTCTTGGGAATAATTTGCAAATTCAGCTCCACTGCAACACGATTCTTGTCAATTTTATATAAATCAAGCAAATTTTCTATCGTTATTCCTTCAACGCATTCCTTTGATTCGCCGTTTAGAATGACTTTCATTTGCTTCAATTCAGTGCTGCTGCGGGTTTGTTGGACCGTACATATGCGTCGATTGCCTGTGCTGCCTTTTTCCCTGCACCCATAGCCAGTATGACTGTTGCGGCTCCCGTTACAATATCACCGCCTGCAAAAACTCCCTCTTTGTTTGTCTTGCACGTCTCCAGATCCGCCACAATGTTGCCCCATTTGTTTACCTGTAAATCGGGTGTCGTGGATTGAACTAAAGGGTTGGGACCGTTCCCAATGGACATGATCAAACACTCGACATCTATCACGAACTCCGATCCTTTTACCGGGATGGGGCGTCTTCTTCCTGATTCGTCGGGTTCTCCTAGCTCCATGCGTACGCACTCCAGGCCTTTAACCCAACCTTTTTCATCGCCTAGAATTCGTATGGGATTCGTCAGGAACCTGAACTGCAACCCTTCTTCCTCTCCGTGGTGAATTTCTTCAACTCTTGCAGGCATTTCTTCTCTGGAACGTCTGTAAACGACATACACATTTTCAGCGCCCAAACGTAATGCGGTTCGTGCCGAATCCATAGCGACGTTTCCTGCGCCAATCACTGCCACATTCTTTCGCATTGCAATGGGAGTTGCAGATGTGGGATTGTAAGCCCTCATTAAATTGACCCTCGTGAGGTATTCGTTGGCGGAATATACCCCGTTGAGATTTTCTCCCGGAATTCCCATAAACATGGGCAATCCAGCGCCAGTACCAACGAAGACCGCATCGAAACCGTTTTGTAATAATTCGTCTACAGTCTGTGCCTTTCCAATAACGGCATTGAGCTCAACTTTGACCCCTAATTTCCGAAGGTACTCAACCTCAGATTGCACAATAGCTTTAGGTAGTCTGAATTCCGGAATCCCGTAAACCAGTACTCCGCCGGCCTTATGTAATGCCTCAAATATTGTTACATCATGTCCCATCTTAATCAATTCTCCGGCGCAGGCAAGCCCTGCTGGCCCTGCACCCACAATCGCCACCTTATAGCCAGTCTTTCCTGGTATCTTAGGTATTTCTACGGCACCCTGGTTTCGTTCGTAATCAGCAACAAAACGTTCCAGGCTCCCGATTGCCACAGGTTTAAACTTTTTGCCCACAATGCACGCCTTCTCGCATTGGTCTTCCTGTGGACATACCCGTCCGCAAACGGCTGGCAAGGCATTTGTCTCCTTAATCTTCCGTGCTGCTGCAAGAAAATCGCCTTCTGCAATGAGTTTGATAAATCCAGGAATGTCAATGCTGACCGGACACCCGTCGCAGCAAAGGGGTTTCTTGCACTGCAAACATCGTAATGCCTCCTGCCGTGCCATTTCTGCTGTGTATCCATAAGGCACTTCTTCAAAATTCTTTATCCTGTTTTTAGGTTCCTGTTCCGGCATTTTTTGACGTGGGATAGCGCCCATTTTCCTTGCTCCGGATTTTCCTGCACTTGTTTCAACACCGGAAAGTCCCGTGGCTAATTGTTCAACAACCGCATGACCTTCAGCTGCATGCATGGAGACCTCTGGTTTATGTACCATGCCTGCACGATCCTCTGGGGGTTTCCAGCACGAAGTGTCTTTGCTTACGCTAGGTATGCGGGGCTCCTTATTCATGTATGTTTTTAAACGCTGGGTTAAATTTTCATAATCTACGAGATGTCCATCAAACTCAGGGCCGTCCACACAAACAAACTTGGGTTTGTTATCTATTAAGACCCTGCAACAACCACACATGCCGGTTCCGTCTACCATGATTGGGTTAAGGCTAACAATCGTTTTTATATTATAAGGTTTTGTTAGTTTGCTGACAGCCGACATAAGCGGTACAGGTCCTACGGCGAACACGATGTCGATCTTTTTTCCTTTGTTAATCAGATCCTGAAGTACCTGTGTAGGGAATCCCTTTATACCTTTAGAACCGTCGTCAGTTGCTATTAAGAACTCTTTGCTGTACGCTTCCATCTCTTTTTCACAAATTAAGAGATCTTTGTTTCTTGCACTAATAATTGATATTACATGGTTGCCGGCATCATGGAGCGCTTGCACAATTGGCATCACGAGGGCAATACCCAAACCTCCGCCGACGCAAACGGCCGTTCCGTAATTTTCAATATGTGTTGGATGTCCCAGTGGGCCAACGATATCCAGGAGGTAATCGCCAGTATTTAACGTGGATAACTGCCGGGTCGTGTCTCCTGCGACCTGGAAAATAATGGTAATTGTTCCACGGACTGTCTCAGAACCAGCGATCGTTAATGGTATTCTTTCACCTGGTTCGTCTATACGAAGCATAACAAATTGTCCAGCTTTTCTTTTGCTGGCAACTATGGGCGCCTCAATCTTCATTAAAAAAGTAGATTCTGCAATCTTTGCCTTTTCAACAATCTTGAACATATTCCCCCCCACCTTTTTTAACAATATTCTAGAATATTTTATATAGTACTATGTGAGAAAAAACGAACAACTTTTAAAACTTCATCCTAACGTATCAACAGATAAAATGCAAGGGAAAAGAAGGTTTGACAAAGGGCACAGTTTTCCCTATAATCACCTTTTCTTAGTGGTTGAAACTTGTCGTGTGATTACCATCTCCCTCCAAGAAACATTTCACAAACAGGCATCAACTAATTTACCATCCATTTCCTGTTTTAGAAAACTGGATGAGAGACAGATAAAAACTTGCGGAAAATGGTCAGTTAGGAGTGTTATTTGTGAAAGACACCACCATAAAAATAGTGGTAAATGAAATTTATAACAGGATAAAACAATATCAACGGTTTCTTATTACCACCCATGTTCGGGCAGATGGGGACGGTATCGGGTCCGAAATAGCCCTGTATCATGCACTCACTGGTATGGGAAAATCGGTCTGTATTGTCAACGATTCTCCAATTCCCCAAATTTATAAGTTCATCATTCCCGATACAGGGATGTGTATCTATCCTGAAGTTTCTCAAGATCACGCGGAGGTTGTTTTCACACTAGATAGTCCCACCCTTGAACGACTTGGTAAAATACAGGAAATCATCCCTAAGGATGCAATAATCATAAACATTGATCACCATATCTCGAATGAATATTTTGGCAATATCAATTGGGTGGCAGATGATGTGTGCGCCACGGGTGAAATTATTCTGGCGCTCCTTAAAGAGGCGAATGTCGATATTACCCCGGATATTGCCACTGCTTTATATGTGTCGATTGTAACGGATACGGGGAGATTTACCCACAGCAACACCACTCCTGAGGCGCTCAGGGCTGCTGCCTTTCTTATCGAGCGCGGGGCAAGGCATACAGAAATTTCCAAAAACGTTTACAATACGAACCCCTTTAATTTGACCCAACTGCATGCCCATGTGCTTCATACCATCAAGCTCCACGTGGGAAATAGGATTGCCACAGTTTGGTTGACTAAGGAAATGTTGGAAAAAACTCATGTTGATGCTATTGATACCCAGGAATTTGCCGATATCCCTGTATCAATCGATGGCGTGACTATTGGTGTGTTGTTCCGCGAGATGACAAAGCCCAATTGGGTGAAGGTGAGTTTGAGAAGTAGAAACGGATTTGATGTGAATACCATTGCTAAAATATTTGGAGGCGGTGGTCATAAATATGCAGCAGGCTGTGAGATACAAGGTAGTATCGCCGATGTACAGCAACGTATTCTTGGAGAACTGGAAAAAGCGCTATTACAGCATAGGTGAGCCGTTCTGGTTTAAAAAACTGTCAAAAAAAACTTTCGTATGAAAGGGTGTAACCTGGATTCTTTGTGACAGAAGGGTTGTTAGTTGTTGGGCATGCACATGGAAGAAATAAAAAGAGAGTTGGCATCTATAATTCGTGCTGTTAAAACACGGGTTGAGATTGAAAAGGGATTTGGGATACATACCGTTACGCTCTCTAAACCGAACAAGGCGGCAAGTTCATCTTCGCCAAACTCGCTTACAGAAAATAAACCTCTCGAAACCCCTGCCGTCGGCGAGCAAATTCAGATGATGAAGGTAGAGGCGAACGGGTGTTCTACCAATGTTATAGCTAAACCATTAGATAATCAAACGTGTGTGAAAGAAAGAAGGACTCAAATTTTGGAAGAACTGCGGCGTGAAATGCTGGCCTGCCACAAATGCCCCTTGGGTAAGACACGAACCAATCTTGTTTTTGGTATAGGCGATCCCAAGGCAAACCTTATGTTTGTGGGTGAGGCTCCAGGTCGGGACGAAGACCTTCAAGGCGAACCCTTCGTTGGCCGTGCAGGTCAATTACTCACAAAAATTATCGAGGCTATTGGTATGAATCGCAGTGATGTCTATATCGCCAATGTCCTGAAGTGCCGTCCTCCGGAAAACCGCAATCCACTTCCCGAAGAAATTGCTCTGTGCATGCCTTATCTCTTAAAACAGATCGAGATGATTCAGCCAAAGGTCTTGTGTGCCCTGGGCACCTTTGCAGCCCAGACACTGCTTAACACGAAAGCCCCGGTTGGTACGTTAAGGGGTAAATTCCACGATTACAAAAGCATCCCCATGATGGTTACCTACCATCCCGCTTATCTCCTGAGAAACTCTAATGACAAGGCGAAGGTCTGGGAGGATATGAAGAAGGTGCGGGATCTTCTGGGTCAATTAACTCAGAAAAAATCCAATCCAACCTAGATTTTTAGAATCCCCTAAAACTCACTCATCGAATCCTTGCGCGTTTTGGAATTAAAGGACATGTAATTTGCTGACTTTACGGAAATGGTATCCGTAAACTGCAAGGGTAACAGACAGCGGTAATAATTCGCGACGATGCAAGCACGTCCATAGCAAGAGTTTCCAAAACTGGACGCGTTCATTGCCAAGAATACCGAGGTGGTAGATGGCACGAAATAACGCCAGGATATCATTGAATGTAAATTGAGCATTAATCTTTGGCGCTTTATATTCCCTGAAGAAGGTTTTTATGCGCCGATAATAGTTTTCTGGGGAATAAATGTGTCTCAATATTTTTTTATACCCTTCCCGGAATGTATCGATGTCCATGATAGGGATAATGTTCGTTGTGCCGTCTAAATTGTCCCCCGACATCTGCCCAAGCAAACGTCCCTCTTTCTTTAGACGGTCGTAAAGCCTTGTCCCTCTCGGCGCCTGAAGCATGCCAACCATCGCCGACACAATCCCGCTTTTCTGTATAAAATCAATTTGCCGTTGAAAGATAGATTTCGTATCAGTATCAAAGCCTACGATAAAGCCTGCTTGTACTTGCAGTCCGGCTCGCTGAATACGCCGCACGTCTTCAACTAAGTTACGGTTTTTGTTCTGTTTTTTGTTACATTCTGCCAGGCCCTCCGTATCCGGAGTCTCGATCCCGACAAAAACTGTGTTAAAGCCTGCTTCAGACATCATTTGCATCAGGGATTCATCGTCGGCCACATTGATAGAGACCTCAGTGTTAAACGGTATCGGCACATGTTCTCTCTGCCACTTGATTAAAGCAGGCAACAATTGGTTCTTAAGGCTTTTTTTGTTCCCGATGAGATTGTCATCTACGAAGAATACGGATCCACGCCATCCCATACGATAGAAACTGTCCAACTCGGCAACAATTTGTTCGGGAGTTTTGGTACGTGGATTTCGTCCAAATAATGACGTTACGTTACAGAACTCGCAGTGGTATGGACAACCACGGGTGTACTGTATGCTCATTGAGGCGTATTGTCTCAGATCAGCTAATTCCCAAAGAGGCGCTGGAGTCTTTTGAATGTCAGCAAAATGAGCTGTGCTATATACTCGCTTGGCGCAATTATTATTCAGGTCTTCTAAAAAGGGTGGCAGGGTTAGCTCTGCTTCATTGAGCACAAAATGATCGACATTTTCAAATTGTTCATGTTCACTCGTGAATAAAGGCCCTCCGGCAACCACTTTGACGCCAAGTTCCTTGCAACGCTTAATGATCTGCTGAGCCGACGTTCTTTGTACAACCATGCTGCTGATAAACGCATAATCAGCCCATGCCAGAACTTCGTCCGTGAGACTTGTCACATTGACGTCAACTAAGCGCTTTGTCCACTCTGTCGGTAGCATAGCGGCAACTGTCAGCAGCCCTAGCGGTGGAAAGGCGGCCTTTTTACGCACGAATTTAAGTGCGTGTTTGAAACTCCAAAATGTATCCGGGAACTCAGGGTATATCAATAGTATGTTCATGCTGTTTCCTTAAATATCCTCATATAGGTGTGAGAAGTAAGAAAAAATTTTCCTCTGCATAATTCATCAAAGTTTGTTGCCGCTATTCAAAAAATGCAGGGAAAATATGTGTTACGCGGTTCAATGATCTTTTCTGTAAAATGTATAAAACTAAGTTAGTATAACATAAAAAGCCATGAATATGAAATGTAAAAAATGAACAGGAAAACTCTGTTATCGTCGCGAGATACTTCGATATGGGAATTTCGCAAGGTAGTCTTGAAGAAAATAGGGAATGTTATTTTTCAAACATGGGTACCGAAGACGTCTGTGCGGAACCACCTATGGCGTACAGGTGGTTGTCATCTGATCCGATGTATATCGTGCCATCGGGACCTATTGCTGGAGATGATTCGATGGCGCCTTTCGTCTGAAATGACCACTTCAGCGTGCCGTTGGTGTTGATAGCGTATAGTTTCCCATCGCTTGAGCCGATATAAATGCTTCCTTCTGCATCAATGGCGGGAGAAGATTCCACCCAGCTGTTTGCTTTAAAACTCCATTTGAGTTTGCAATCCGGAAGGACGGCGTATATAAAACCATTATATGAACCGAAGACAATGGTTCCATCTCTTGTAACCGCAGGGCTACAATGGACAGCCTTTCCGGTATTGACATACCATTTTACATTTCCGTCGGGTTTAATGGCAACGAGCCTTCCGCTATCTGTTCCTACATAAATAGTCCCGTCAGACCCTAATGATGGAGAAGAATAGGAGTCGTAAACGCCTGTGCCAACCCGTTTCATCCATTTTTCAAGTCCATCAGGAGAAAGTGCATGGAGTGCCCCACTTATTTCAAAAAGGTAGATGCTTCCATCCGTCCAGATTGCCGGGGAAGCAGTTATATTGCTCTTAGCCGTGTAGTTCCATTTTAATTTACCATCAGTGGTAAGGGCATAAAGATTATTATCGTCCGAACCAAAGTAAAGGGTGTCGTCGGTAACCGCAGCTGAGGAAAGGATAATACCACCCACCTGGTATGTCCATTTAGGCTTCCCTTCGGGTGTGATTGCATACATCTTTTTGTCTCGGGAGCCAATATAAATTGTGCCATCTTTCCCAATTGCCGGGGAGGCTGTTATCTCATCGCCTGCTTGAAATGTCCATTTGGAGGTGCCGTCCGGGTTAACAGCATAGAGTCTGCCATCAATAGAACCAAAATAGATAGTGCCATCGGATGCAATGGATGGAGAGGATGTAATGCGGGTGTCTATTTTAAACGACCATTTTAACGTATTAGTTTGTGCGCCTTTGTAAGCGCTTTGGCCTGTATGCTGGATATCTCCTCTGAACATTTGCCAGGGACTTTCGTTGTCATCTGCCTGTGTGGGTTTGAAATGAGGGAGAATTAAAAGTATAATAAAAAAAAGCAATGTGGTTAAACGAGCACGAGACGGTACTTGCATTATTTTCCTCCGCAAGGTATATTACAGAATTAATTCACTACCATAAAGCGCAATTGTAATCATGCTTGAACGTATTACAAAAAAATCTTTTTCAGAGTAAAACGATGCAATTATAGTAAAACAAATACTATAATAAGTCAATAAAAGAACGTTTTGTGCCGGGTGTTAATGGATGATTTGGATAAGAATTCGATAAATTTCTGAACGGTATTTAAAAATGGCTAGCAAGAGCGGCAGAATGATAGGTTTTGTTCGTTTTTTTAAAAGCATTAAGGTTAAGCTCATTTGCTATTTCATCCTTATAACAACACTTCCTATTCTCATAGTAAGTAGCACATCTTATAACCGAGGGAAGAAAGCGTTAAACGAGAGGGTAATTGAAAAGCTGACCTCGATTGCGGAATTAAAAAAGGCACAACTGAGTAACTGGTTACAGGAGAGGCTGGTCGACATAGGTGTCCTTTCAACGAACAAATCCTTGGAAGTATCATTTTCTAACTTGCTTTACTTAAGAAAGGCATTCCGTTCCATTGATAGAATGAAGGAATCGGAGATTGCTGAGGTTTATTATAAAAGACTTTCAGAATATTTAGGCAAACTCAAGGCAAAGTTTATTTACTGTGATGAAATATCTATTTTGGATGTAGAAAATGGTGAGATTGTAATGTCCACCACCGAATCAAATATTGGGTTAATAGATGGGGACTATAAGCATTATCTCGATGTTTTGGGAAATAACGGGATGCCGTTTAAAGATATCCACCATTCAGAATACACAAAACGGATTGGAATGACACTGTTTGGCACCATGAAAAGAACGGATCCGATTACCATGGAGGAGACAGACGTTGTCAATGGTATTGTCACCATTCGTGTAAATACCAACAATGCTATAGGTCCATTGCTGCAGCAATGGCCTGGTAGTGGGGAAACGGGGGAGACTTTGTTAGTGCGTCGCGATGGGGATCGATTACTATTTCTCAACAACACAAGGCATCTTATGGATACGGCATTAAGAATGAGTATTCCTGCGAAATCAATGGCGCCAGAGTCTTTTATGCTAGATGCGGCGGAAGAAGGCATCATAAAGACTTTTGATCATAGAGGGGTAGAAGTCCTTTTGGCTTTTCGTTATATACCGCAGTTGAAATGGGGGTTAATGGTAAAACAGGACACATCTGAGGCCTTTAAGTCCATCATGGAATTAAAGAATCAGGTAATTACCCTGGCGATTGCAAGTGTATGTATTATCGTTGTCATCGTTTTTGTTTTAGCTCACGGCATTACGCATCCCATCCTTCGTTTGGTTCAAGGCGCAAATGCAATTGGGCGGGGAAACCTTGGACATCGTATTCCCATTAACTCAGAAGATGAAGTGGGCGTACTTGCATCAGAATTTAATAAAATGGCTGAAAAATTAGAAGAATCTTACGCGGGGCTTGAGCAAAGGATTCGTGAGCGTACAGCACAGCTGAGAGAATCTGAAGAAAAGTATAGGGAATCTATTAATCTGGCTAACGACGCCATTTTTACTCTGGATGTTAATTCAGCGCAGATCATTGATTTAAATAAAAAGGCCGAGGAGCTATCGGGATATTTAAAAGATGAATTAGACGAAAAGAAGATATGGGAAATTGTTCCGGAATATGATCGGGAAAAGACAAAAGAATTGTGGGTCGCGATAAACGAGACAGGATCAGGTATGCTGGATAACATTGATTACAAGCATGTCGATGGAAGACTTACTCCCGTGAGTATTAGTGCGAGTGTGATTGAATATGGAAAACGAAAGACGATTCAGTGGATTTGTCGTGATATTACCGAGAGGAAAAAGATGGAGTTACAGCTGATTCAGACAGAACGCTTGGCAGCAGTGGGAGAATTAGCTGCAGGTGTGGCCCATGAGGTGAATAATCCATTAGGAGGTTTGCAGAATTTTGTAAAAATGATGAAGAAGGAAGCCGGGAATGTATCACAAAATCTAGAGTTTCTTGATTTGATGTCGGAAGGACTGAAACGGATCGAGGTTATTGTAAAACAGCTGATGGCATTTTCCAGGCCATATTCTACCCACATGTGCAATCATAATTTAAATGAGATTACAGAAAATTCATTACGCTTTGTGGATCATAGGATAAAGGAGTTTGGTATCCACCTGGAAAAGAATTTGTCTCCGGATTTGCCTGAAATCTATGGAGATGCAGACAACATATCGCAGGTTATCATCAATATTATTGTAAATGCCTTGGATAGCATGTCAAGCGGTGGCAATCTGACAATAAAGACTGGGTATTGTGACTTCCAGCATTCGAGTATACAAGTTGTAATTAGTGACACCGGATCAGGAATTCCTGAAGAGATTCTCAATAAAATATTTAATCCATTTTTTACTACGAAGGAGATGGGAAGCGGATTAGGACTTGCAATTAGTAAGAGAATTATAGACGATCATAATGGAAACATCATGGTGAAGAGTAGGGTAGGTAAGGGAACGACATTTTATATTTGCTTGCCTGTGAGAAAAGTAACCGTAGCGACGTGATCAAAAATTTTTAGGAGTGACGCATGGGCAGTAAAGTGTTGATAGTGGATGACGAGAAACTTATGAGAATATCCCTGGAAACTCAGTTGAAAAAGGAAGGGTATCATGTGAAATCGGTGGATAATGCTATCGATGGATTAAAAATGGTTAAGACTGAAGAATATGACGCAGTAGTGACGGACTTAAGATTGTCAGGCATGGGAGGAATGGAGATTCTCAGGGAAATTAAAAAGTATAATACGGAAATTATTGTTGTTATCATGACGGCTTATGGGACACTAGAAAGTGCTGTTTCAGCAATCAAAGAAGGAGCATATGATTATATTGCAAAGCCATTTTCTACGGATGAGTTGATTATCAAACTTCAAAGGGCTTTACACTATAAAAATACGACTGCAGAAGTAAATCGTCTCAGAGGTGAGATACAGGCGGAGTTTGAATTTTGTAACATTGTTGGAAACAGTGAAGCTATGAAAAAAGTGCTTGAAATTGTCAAAGGTGTTTCAGAAAGAGACACAACCGTTCTCATCCGGGGAGAAAGTGGTACCGGAAAGGAAAAAATAGCGGGTGCCATTCATTACCATAGCAGCAGGAAAACAGGGCCATTTATTAGGGTCAGTTGTGCTGCATTAAACAGAGAAATATTGGAGAGCGAACTCTTTGGGCATGAAAAGGGCGCCTTTACAGGTGCGATCAAGACAAGACGCGGAAGATTTGAATTGGCAGACGGTGGTTCGATTTTTTTGGATGATGTAGACGACATACCGCTGTATATGCAGGTCAAACTCCTGCGTGTACTTCAGGAAAGGACGTTTGAAAGGGTCGGAGGTGAAGAAACCATCGGCGCGGACGTAAGAATTATCTGTGCAACGAAAAAAGACCTTTTGGAACGGGTGAAAGAAGGGCACTTTCGGGAGGATTTGTTTTACCGGTTGAATGTGGTGCCAATTAGTATTCCACCATTACGGGAACGAAAGGAAGATATTCACCTATTGGTCAATTATTTTTTAAAGAATTTTGTATCGCAATACGAAGATGCTTTGCCGGATGTCTCACAAGAGGCAATGCATGTGCTGATGGCATATAATTGGCCTGGAAATGTCAGGGAGCTTGAAAATGTCATTGAACACGCTATCGCTTTTTCTAAATCAAAGGGTATTTCATTAGAAGCATTTCCAGAGTACTTGAAAAATGTCGATATACACAAAGACTTGTTATCTATTGATTTATATAACAGACAAACGATAAACTTGCAAGACGCACTTACGGAAGTTGAAAAAAAACTTATTCAATGGGCACATCAAAAAACAAATGGCAACCAAGTCAAAATGGCAGAGATATTAGGCATTCCTCGAACCACACTTCGCAATAGACTGGTAAAGTTGCAATTGTTTGACAAATCAACTTCATAATCATGACAATGGAACAACATTTCGTGGCCATAAGTAGTCACTTACTATGATCTTTGTTATTAAGTAGATACGACTAATATTCAAAAACAAAGCCATTTCTTGCTGACCATTTATAGTCTTTTGTGTTGGTTAGTTCTATCCGGTGTCATTTGTATAATAGTGCTTTTTGCAAGGAGTTACGCTGTGTAATTTTTAATTTAGACAGAATGGTATGGTTGTTGCTGATCTTCGGTTAGAGAATATTTGTGATATTGTTATCGGCGTTATCGGTAAAGGGATGCACGATGGTTAGAAGGTGTTAGTTAAGGTTGTCGCTGGAAAATTGATTTAGTTTAGTTGTAAAAACCTAACGCTGTAAAAAATTATATAATTGATTATCTGTGAAAGGAGGTGATTGGGGAGAATTTGTAATCATGAAGTTTTGTAGGTTGTGTGGTATGAATGCGAAGTTTTAAAATGTTTCAGGTCTATATTCCTAAAAGTTGAAGATTAGGAGGGAAGGAAGAGCGATGAAAGGAAGAGGATGGATAGGAGCAGTGGTATTGAGTGCGGTGATAGCTGGCGGTGGGGTAGCGAGTGCTGGGTTTATCCAGGGAACGCACGTGAAGA
>JAUPKS010000228.1 GCA_030837315.1 Planctomycetota bacterium | reverse complement strand
TCACAAGGGTGGATTCGCTTCGCTTAATCCACCCTACTCAACTGAAGCAGTATTTTGAAATTTGATCGACAATTTATAGATAAATACGATAACTTATTTTTTGATTTTAAACAATATTCAATTGCGCATGAATTTCATATTCCCGTGGTCATTATTGATTAGCCCCTTGTGCCTGTCAAACGATTTTCAGACTTTCCTGCTTCTTTCCTTAATCAAGCTACGGCCTTAGAATTATCTTGAGAATAGGGCGTGAAAATCTTATATTTAATGTCTTAGAATTTCAATAATTGAGATTCTTCGGTCGCTTCACTCCCTCAGAATGACAAAAACAAAGATTCTACTGTGGTAAGCAGGTTTTTCTATAACGTAAAACTATGAAGAAATCCATCATTGCCCGCGGTATACGGGTAAATAATTTAAAAAATATAGATATCGAAATCCCCCACAAAAAATTAGTGGTGATTACCGGGGTCAGCGGGTCGGGTAAATCCAGCCTGGCATTCGATACCCTCTTTGCAGAGGGACAGAGGCGGTATGTAGAATCATTTTCGGCCTATGCACGTCAATTCCTGGAAAGAATGGACAAGCCCGATATCGACCACATCGAAGGAATTCCTCCGGCAATAGCCATTCAGCAGAAGAACCCGGTAAAAAACCGGAGATCAACCGTTGGTACCGCCACAGAAATTAATGATTACCTGCGGTTGTTATTTGCGCGGATTGGTAAGACCTATTGCGGCACCTGCAAGCGGCAGGTGCAGGTCGATACCGTTTCCCATATCGTCGATACCGTCCTGTCGTTACCGGAAGGTACACGGTTTCTGGTCGCCTTCCCCATCACCGTCAGCCAAAAAGTATCGGGCCAAGCACAGGTTAATCTCCTCAAAGAACGCGGCCTGGTAAGGATTCTTGCGGATAATATCATTACCGATATTACAACCGAAACAAAAGGGTGGGATATCCGTACTGCAAAGTCTGTTTATGGAATTATCGACCGCCTCGTCGTCAAGGATATAATGAAAGAACGTCTTGTGGACGCCCTGGAAACGGCGTATCGTCTGGGCGCAGGACATTTGAGTATTATATACAACATCCAGGATTCCCCCGCCCATCCTGATGTTCACGGACAAGGACACCCTTTGACTATCCAGGATTCTCCATGGATTGAACTGAAATACAGCAAGCATTTCTTTTGCAGTTACTGTGCTATTGAATATCCGGAACCTGTCCCTGCGCTCTTTTCATTTAACAACCCGATTGGCGCCTGTCCTCAATGTCAGGGGTTTGGATATACGATTGAGATCGACATGGACGGCGTTATCCCGGATAAAGGAAAAACGTTGAACGACGGGGCGATAGCCCCATGGAACACCCCTGCATACCGTTCGATGTTTGAATCGATGGAAAAGGCATCTGTCAAATACCATATCCCGTTAGATGTTCCTTTTCGTAAACTGAAAAAAGAACAGATAAAACTGATTTTGGATGGCACAGAGGATTTCTGCGGCATCCATGATTTTTTTGCATGGCTGGAACGGCAAAAATACAAGATGCACGTCCGTGTTTTTTTGAGTAAATACCGGCGATACGCTTTGTGCACTACCTGCAACGGAAGTCGTTTAAAGAATCAGGCACTGAACGTTTTAATAAACCACAAACACATATCAGATATTTGCGCTATGACAATCGATGAGTCTTTCCGGTTTTTCGAAGAACTTCGGCTTAGCGAGTATGAAAATAATATTGCCCGCCTGCTGTTACAAGAAATTAAAAAACGTTTGAACTATATGATCAAGGTAGGCCTGGAATACCTTACCCTGGACCGTATGACTCGCACACTCTCCGGAGGTGAGGCCCAACGGGTCAATCTTACAACGTCTCTCGGCTCTTCACTGGTAAATACCCTTTACATTCTGGATGAGCCCAGCATCGGGCTCCATCCAAGGGATACCGACAGGTTGATCCAACTCCTTGAACGATTGCGGAATATTGGAAATACCGTTGTTGTTGTGGAACACGACCAGGAGGTCATCAGGGCGGCCGATGAGATCATTGACATTGGACCAGGTGCCGGCGAAAATGGCGGCATGCTTGTTTATCAGGGTACCTTTAAGGATTTGCCTGCCCGCAATGGTTCGATTACGGGACAGTATTTAAAAGGCGACAAGGCAATCAAAATACCCGAACGGCGAAGAGAACCATCGGGCAGGGCAATCGTGCTGAAGGGCGCCTCACAAAACAATTTGAAAGGCATAGAGGCAACGTTTCCCCTTCATATGCTCGTCTGCGTGACAGGAGTTTCAGGATCAGGCAAAAGCACCCTGGTGCAAGACACGCTCTATGGGGCGATCAAAAAAAAACGGGAAGGATATACCGGATTTATTGGACACCATGAAAGCATTCATGGCACACAGTTTATTCATGATGTTATCCTTGTAGATCAATCTCCTATAGGACGCACCCCTCGCTCCAATCCCATCACGTATATAAAAATATTCGATGAAATTCGGAAACTTTTTGCATCAACTCGAGATGCAAAAGTACGAAATCTGAGTGCCGGTTCTTTTTCATTCAATGTCGTTGGAGGGAGATGTGAACACTGCGAAGGTGCTGGTTCCATCAGGGTTGACATGCAGTTTCTTGCAGACATCTACGTCACGTGTGACAAATGCAACGGGAAACGATTCAACAAAAAGGTGCTCGATATAAAATATAAAAACAAAAAT
>JAUPKS010000026.1 GCA_030837315.1 Planctomycetota bacterium | reverse complement strand
TGTTTCCAAAAGGTGTCCAGTTCCAGCATATCCCACACATACAATCCCAACCAGCACGTTCCCCACTCACGCGGACGGCGTAACTCTATTTTGTCCCGTTGTATTTGGACGGTCTCACGGGCCATTATGGGCAATTCTTTACGGTCATCCGGAAACAATGCCAGTTGTTTTGCCTTGTGCTTTTTGCCCGAAAACGCCTCTATCGTCCGAACCCATCCCGCCCGTTGGTTGTCATGGAGTTCCCCCAGGTAAAGCACTTGCCGCTGTACCACACCTCCGCCAGCCACCTGACGGTTCTCACTACACTCCAACAACAGTGCGTTTTCCCATCCTTTGTCCTTGATTTCGCTCGTAAAAACATGAAAACATTTTCTCAGTTTTTACGGGACTCGTCAAGAGGGCAGGTCGGCACTACAGCGCATTTTGAAAATCTACTCCAGTATATTCAATGGTTTCAAGGAGATTTATGCCTGGAAATGACTGTTTTTCAGTGCGAATTGCGAAAGTCGGGCTAACGCAGCCTGCTTCAGTCAGCCGGATTAATTTGTCTTGTAAAAACATTGCCTGTGTGTATAATCAACAAACGTTTCAAAAATAACGAAATTGCCAATATGAACAAAAATAATAAAATGAACTGTTTTGTAGAAATGTCCCCAAAACTTTTTATAGTACTCTTTTACAGTAAAAGGGGGTAAAAAAGGGGCAAACGGACCATTTTTTGTGTGTTTTTGGAGAATTGGGCTTGCTGGAGTGTCTGTCTGTAACTGGCTTAACTTATATAGCTTTGCGCCCATAGCTCAATTGGATAGAGTCACGGACTACGAATCCGGAGGTTGGAGGTTCAAATCCTCCTGGGCGCGTTTTAAATTTCTGATACAGGGTTTATGGTAATTACGGAAGACGCACATAAGCATGAGTATTTCATGAGACACGCTATTATAGAAGCGGGAAGGGCCGCGGAAAAGGACGAGGTGCCTGTAGGGGCTGTGATTGTGTACGAGGATCGTATTATTGCTCGTGCACATAACCAACGTGAAATGCTCAATGACCCTACCGCCCATGCCGAAATGATAGCAATAACTCAAGCTGCAGCCTATTTGGAAAACTGGCGTTTAACAGGGACAACCATCTATGTCACTTTGGAGCCTTGTGCAATGTGCGCCGGTGCATTAGTGCAATCAAGGGTAGACACCCTTGTTTATGGAACTGTGGACAAAAAGGCAGGGGCCTGTGTATCCTTGATGAATCTTGTTCAAGAGCCCAGGTTTAACCACCGCTTGGAAGTTGTACCAAGTATCCTTGCTAACGAATGTAAGTATTTATTACAAAAGTTCTTTTTAGAAAATTGTCGGACGAAATAACTCCTTACCTGTTTAAGCAGTTTAAGGTTTGCGTCATTTGAACCACAAGGGTCGGAGAGGTGCCAGAGTGGTTGATCGGGACGGTCTCGAAAACCGTTTCTCGCATAACAGCGGGACGTGGGTTCAAATCCCACCCTCTCCGCCAGTAAAAATAACGAAGTTGGGAGGATGAGAAGTTGCAAATGTGAGAACTTCCCACCTTCGCAACTTCTCAACTTTCCGTTTAACGTTAAAGTCTTTTTGAATTTTGTGGTATAACTTTTTAAATACTCATGTATTGGAGAGGTGTCAGAGAGGCCGAATGAGCGCGCTTGGAAAGCGCGTATACCGACAAAATCGGTATCGCGGGTTCGACTCCCGCCCTCTCCGCCAGTTTATAAAATAGGCCGTGCTAGATGGGGAGCTAGCGGTTCCCTGTAACCTGCAACCCGCTACAGCAGGATCAATCGCTTTTTCGAGGACCCAAAGAACATTAACTTTATCTATGTAAGTGGTGATGAAGGCCTGATCTCATGCAATAAGAGATTGTGTGAACCTGGTCAGGTGCGGAAGCAAGCAGCCATAAACATATGTCCTTATGTGCCGTGAGCCAGTCGGGCCTGAGCTTACTGCATAGAGATGGCAATGGGAATGGGGACGAAAAAAAGTGCACGGCCTTTTATGCAATTTTTAGAATAATACTATTATCCCTTTCTTTAATTTCTGCCATCTGAAAAGTAGCGAAAGAAAGTGTGTTGATATAGGTCTAGTGAGAAAGTATAATAAAAAATAGCGTTGTTGCATATCCGAATTCACGTCTTGGGAAAAAATGTAATTATCGAGGTGAAAGCTAATGTCGTATGTTGTATTAGCGCGCCGATATCGTCCTCAAACATTTGAGGATCTGGTTGGACAAGAGCCCATTGTGACAACCCTCAGAAATGCTATCCGGTCTGACAGGGTTGCTCATGCCTACCTGCTGACAGGGCCGCGAGGAGTAGGGAAGACCTCAATGGCACGTATCCTTTCGAAAGCGCTAAATTGCCAACATGGGCCGACGGATACCCCTTGCAATGCCTGCGATATTTGCCGATGCATCTCAGAGGGGAACGACATCGATGTTTTGGAAATCGATGGCGCATCAAATCGGGGAATCGACGAAATCAGGAATATACGGCAAAATGCAGGCTACGCCCCGTCGCGCAGTCGCTACAAAATTTATATTATTGACGAAGTACATATGCTCACCCGTGAGGCCTTCAATGCCCTTCTGAAAACCCTTGAAGAACCGCCGGCGCATGTCAAGTTTATCTTTGCTACCACGGCAGTTAATCGTCTCCCTGAAACCGTTCAGTCACGATGTCAGCGATTCGATTTCAGGAACATATCTGTCTATGATATTGAAAAGCGGTTGTTAGATATCTGCAAGTCTGAAGGAGTGCAGGTTGAACCCGCTGCCATTCACATGATCGCAAGATATGCCCGGGGTGGGTTGCGGGATTCTCAGTCGGTTTTAGACCAACTCCTCTCTTTTTGTAAGGATAAAATATCTCCGGAAGATGTAAATTTTGTTTTGGGTTGCATCGATGAGGATAAGATATTTGGCATGTTTGAGAGCTTCGTAACAAAAGACGTATCCACTGCCCTGAGAATTGTAGATGAGATTTTAAACGAAGGAAAGACTTCCGGAGAATTTATCGATCAGTTGCTTTCCTGTATCAGGGAATTGCTGATCTTTTCATCCTGTGGCCCGGAGGTAAAGTGGATTGAGTTTACTGCGCCTTTGGTGCAAAAATACGGGAATTCCATTTCCCGGGATACCCTCATGTATATGGTTCAGATACTTTCGGATGCGAGGATGCGCACAACCGATTCTCTCTTACAGCGCATTTTGCTGGAGATTGCTGTAATTAAGCTGTGTCGGATGGAATCGGTTAGTTCATTACACGAGATTACAGAAAAGATTGCTTCATTAGAAGATAGACTTATACACCTCAAAAGTCAACCGTCTAAGGAAAATGAGGATATAGCGCCGGCTGAAAAAGCTGTTGCTCAGCACACGGTGGCCGAACCGGTATCGGAAACATATCATACAACACCGGCTAAAGGCAGCGATTCCGGGAGTGAGGGTGATGGAAAAAATCAGTGGGATAAGGTGCTCCTCATGATTCAGAGCAAAAAAAAATCAACCTGGGCGCTTTTGAAAGAAGGCAGATTTGCCGGGTTCAAAGATGGAGAAATTGTTATCGAATTCCCCGGTAATTGTTCCTTTCATAAAGAAAGACTTGATCAGATTGAAGAAAAGAAACTTATAGAGCAATGTGCTAAAGAAGTAGTTCGTGGTAATGTACGGCTAAAACTGATGGTGTCCAAAAATGGAAGTCCTGAAAAAACTAAAGCAAATGTATCCGCAGGTCGTGACTCTTCTGATCAGCAGCCGGTCGATCCGTTACTTTCTGAGCCAGCAGTAAAAAAGACCCTGGATCTTTTTGGCGGTCACGTCGTTAAGGTAAATAAATAGAGGAGGTCATCACGATGAAAGGTTTTGGTAATATTGCAGAAATGATGAAACAGGCGCAGAAGCAGGCGCAAAAGATGCAAAAGCAGATGGAAGAGCTTCAGAATGATTTGAAGGAACGGGTCGTAGAAGCAAGCTCCGGCGGTGGAATGGTTACGGTTCATATGAATGGCAAGCAGGATATTCTCTCTATTAAGATTGATCCTGAGGTGGTAGACCCAAAAGATGTTCAGATGCTTGAGGATCTCATTTTATCGGCTGTTTCTCAAGCGCTTAAGAAATCGCAGGAGTTATACCAATCTGAAATGGGAAAAGTTAGCGGTGGGATCAATGTGCCCGGAATGCAAGGATTGTTTGGCGGCATGTAATTGGTGAAAACGAAATGGTTTTAAGAGGTTTCTGACTTTGAGTGCGTATCCACAATCCGTAATAAAACTTATAAATGAATTCGGCAAAATGCCCGGGATAGGTCAGAAAACAGCGGAGCGTCTCGCATGCTACATTCTGAAACTGCCGGCAGAAGAGGCTATGCTGCTTGCTTATGCCATCCGTGATGTAAAAAAGCTTGCCAAGGTATGCTCGGTCTGTTTTAATGTTTCGGAACATGATCCCTGTCATATTTGTAGTGATGTGTCGCGCGACAAATCAATGATTTGTGTGGTTGAACAACTCGCAGACTTTCTGACCATAGAAAAGACAGGGAAATACCGTGGTCTTTATCATGTACTCCAGGGGCATATTTCTCCCCTGGAGGGTATTCATCCGGAATCTCTGACGATTGAAAAATTGTTACAGCGGGTGAAGGCTGATCATGTAAAAGAGGTTCTCCTTGCTACGAATTTAAATATGGAAGGAGATACAACGGCTCTGTATATTCATAAGCAGTTGTATGCCTTAGGGGTTCGGACTACAAGGCTTGCACGTGGATTGCCAACGGGAAGCTACCTAGAATATGCAAACACGGCGATTGTTGCTGATGCTATCAGCGGCAGAAGCGAGATGCTAGAGGTTTAATGTCGTTTTTTATGGAAGGTGATGTTTCATGAAAATGCAATCATCCTTACTACCGCAGCTTCAACAAAAACTGAAGCTGTCTCCTCAGATCATACAGTCAATTGAAATTCTGCAGTTGCCATTATTAGCGCTTGTTGAACATATACAGCAAGAACTGGTAGATAATCCTGTACTGGAAGAGGTGGTAGAAGAGAAGAAAGAAGAAAATCCCAAGGAAGGTGACGATGCAGCTCAGACGGCTGAAGACAATGAGAAAGCGGATGAAATTGACAAGCTGGGAGAAATAGCGGAGGATTGGCGTGAGTACTATTCACAGACAACCGTGCGGCGCAGTAATATCTCTGAAGAGCGTGACCAAAAACAGGAGGCGTTAGAAAACACAGCTGCCAAGCCGATATCCCTTCATGATTATTTAATGGGACAGGTGTCGTTAATTGATATTCCAGGCCATCTCACAGAGGCATGTGAAAATATCATCTATTCCATAGATAAATCCGGATACTTAGCCAGCCCGTTAGAAGAAATTATGCAATCCCTCGAAAAACCCCTTTCTCTCGAAGAAGTCAAGAACGCCTTGAATGTTGTGCAGACATTAGAACCACCCGGTGTGGGGGCCAGGAACTTGCAAGAGTGTTTAATGTTACAGCTTGATAAACGGGATCCGAACTATCAGCTGACCATGGACATGCTGCTCAACCACTTAGAAGATATTGAAATGAAGAAGTACCCTTTGATAGCAAAAAAAACCAACCATAGCTTAGAGGTAATAAAGCGACAGGTAGAATTTATCCGTACGTTAAATCCCAAGCCAGGCTCTGTGTTTTGCGACGAGACCATACCTTATGTGGTTCCGGAGGTAAAAGTAGAATATATTGACGGAAAATACGAAGTGTTTCTGATCGATAACACGAATCTGCCCCATTTGCATATCAGTTCTTTTTATAGGAAATTTCTGACTGAGAATGGCACCGACACTTCAACGCGCCAGTACATACAAAAGAAAATTGAATCAGCGAAATGGCTTATTGATGCTATTGAACAAAGACGGAATACCTTGTATAAGGTGGCTTGTAAGATCGTGGAGTTACAAAAGAATTTCCTTGATGAGGGAGTTCCTCGCCTTCGGACATTAAAGATGCAGGATGTTGCAGATATTGTTGGAGTGCATGTTTCAACGGTAAGTCGTGCCATTGCGCATAAATATATTCAAACACCACAGGGTATCTTCGATATGAAGTTTTTCTTTACAGGAGGTTTTCAAAATGTAGATGGATCCATGGAATCATGGGAAGCTATACGACAAAAACTTGCCGAAATCGTTGCAAAAGAAAACAAAGCCAATCCACTGAGCGACGAAGAAGTTGCTGATAAATTACATGCATCCGGCATTGCTATTGCGCGAAGGACAGTCACCAAATATCGACGGATTATGAAAATACCATCCTCAAGACAGCGGAAGGAGTATTGATTGATAAAAAAAAACTCTTTTATAAAGATAATTTTCTTAATTATGAGCACAGCAGTACCGTTGTTTCTGACAGGCTGCTTTACCACCGATAAATATCATAAAGAAAAACACCTTGATACTATCAAAAAGGACCTCGACGCTGCACACAAGGACACTGATTGGGTATTGGGTCTGGATGAACCTTCCCCCCTCGTAGAAGAAAGATAACATTCCTGCATCAGTTTTCGACTGTAGTCGATAAGACCAATCTATTCCGTATTCAGATGGAGCATCCATGGATTTTGACCTGATAATAAAAAACGGTACCGTAATCGATGGCACTGGTACGCCAAGGCGGGACATAGATGTTGCTATCAAAGATGACAGGATCGCTTTTATGGACCGGCATATTCCCGGGAACGAATCACCTACGATTGATGCACAGGGGATGATTATCGCTCCTGGATTTATTGATATCCATTCACATAGTGATTTTTTATGGCTTATCCGTCCGGAAAGCGATAGTAAGATATTTGATGGGGTAACTACGGAAATTTGCGGAAACTGTGGTTTCTCTGCTTTTCCCCTGCAGGGAAAGATATTAGAAAGGCGCACTCAGGGGTTAGCCAAATATGGCATTGTTCCCACGTGGCAATCGGCTGCAGAGTTTTATGATGTCGCAGAAAAAGCCAGGAGTTCTATCAACCGGGCATTTCTCGTTGGTCATGGAAATATCAGGGCGTGTACTCTTGAATATGAAAATAGAGCGCCCGATCCATACGAATTAGTTCAGATGGGCAGGGAAGTAGAAGAAGCCATGCAGGCCGGGGCATTCGGTATGTCCAGCGGCCTTATCTATCCACCCGGGTGTTATGCAAAAACCTGGGAACTTACGGAAATGTGCAAAATGATTAAAAAATACGATGGTTTTTATTCGACCCATATACGGAATGAAGGTGATACACTTGAAGATGCACTTTCCGAGGCTATTGAAATATCCAAACGCTCCGGGGCAAAATTGCAAGTATCACACCTTAAGACATCAGGAAGTAAAAATTGGTATAAAATCAACGATATCATGAGGATTATTGAAGGCGCAAGAAACGAAGGAATCGACGTTACATGTGACCGCTATCCCTATATTGCAGCTGCTACTGATCTCGATGTTATATTGCCTCATTGGGTTTATGAAGGTGGCACCGAAAAGCAGATACAGCGGTTGAAAGATTCGAATACTCGAAAACAAATTGCAATGGAAATATCACGGCACTACGACGATACCTCCTGGGGGGGAATCATGATTTCATCCGTCTATTCCGATAAAAACACATGGATGGAAGGGAAAACAATCGCAGAAATTGCAAAAAATCTCAATGAATCTCCCATAGAAATGGTTTTCGATCTGCTGATAGAAGAAGATACCAGGGTGGATATTTTTTTATTCAGTATGTGTGAAGAAAATCTGGAAAAGATATTGGGTTGGGATTTTGTCTTTATCGGTTCTGATAGTTCTCTGCGTTCTAACCAGGGAATCCTTAGTGAAGGCAAACCACATCCGCGAAGTTATGGGGCATTTTCGCGTGTTTTAGGAAGATTTTGCCGGGAAAAGAAGCTTATTTCTAAGGAGCAGGCTATTCAGAAGATGACGGGTCTGCCTGCACAAAAAGTCGGATTGGATAGAAGGGGTTTGATACGCGAGGGATATTTTGCAGACCTAACCATTTTTCATCCTGGAAAGGTTTCCGATAAAAGTACGTTTACAGAGCCTCATCAATATTCAGAAGGGATAGAATACGTGATAGTAAATGGAAAGATTACGGTAAGTGACGGCACACATAATGGCACAACAAATGGCCGGATATTGCGGAAAATATCGTGATTATGAAAAAACTTATGGAAGGAAATTTAGACGATAAAAGAGAGAAAACAGAAATTGAGGCAAAATTCATATGTCCCGATGGAGTTGATTGGGACGTCTTTCTGGATGCCTTAAATAACCTGGGTGTCCGGTATACCAAAGAAAAACCGTGTTTCCAGATCGATGTCTATTTTGATACTCCCCAATATATACTCCTCAATTCCGGCGCTGCCGTGCGTATCCGCCAAAGCGGTGAAGCCTATATTGGGGCATATAAAGTATCCCAGAACCAACAAGGGGCTGTTTTCGAACGTAGGGAGTTTGAATGGAAACTTTCGGACAACGAAACAAAACTCTGGAATGACGAGAAAAAACCAACGATCCCGCCAACCATCATCGATAAACTAAATCTTCACGAACAAACCCTGAGAAAGGTCTTGGCAGTAGAGACACATCGCCACATAGCAGTAGTCAACGGTAATGACGGATTTAAAGCAGAGTTATCCCTTGACGAGGTAACCTTCGCGGACACAAAGGCCAGGCACATTACCGGGAAATTGAAGTGGAATTGTTAAACGGACGACTGGAACAACTCAAACAACTTGCCGATAGTCTGCAAAATCATTTAAAATTACAACCTGCCGTTGACTCAAAATATAAAAAAGGATTGATCCTGGTAGGAAAATACGGCATTACCCCTCCCATGCATTAAATCAGGCACGAACACATACAAACAAGGTTTGTCCATACCACCCTGAAACCCGCTTAAATAAAGTGAAAATTCCTATTACTTTTTTGAGAAAATGGTAAACTATGCCCTTTAAATATCATTCGATCAAATGTTGAAACTACACCGGTAATTTTGCTATGATATCGCTCAGGAAACTTCTTCATTGCCGTTCTTCTCATAACGTTACTGTATGTAGAAACGAAAAAGATATTTCTAATTAAAATTTACTCCGTGTTTATCCGTAATTAATTTTTTAGATTCTTGATTGTGGAGATTCATGATTATGAATACGACAGTATTAATTCATCGTTTTAACGTTGAAGAATATCATCGGTTGATTGAAAATAACATCCTGCACGAAGATGACAGAGTAGAACTTATTGAGGGAAGGATTATTGATATGACACCTATTGGGAGTAAGCATGCTGCATGTGTTAGTAGGTTAAATGAAATTTTAAGTGAAAAATTACAGAAAAGGGCAATTATTAATATTCAAAATCCTATATGCTTAACAGCATACACTGAGCCGGAACCAGATATCGCAATAATAAAAAGACGTCCAGATTTTTATGCTGAGCAACTTCCTCAACCTGAAGATGTTCTCTTAATTATAGAAGTTTCTGACAGTTCTTTAGATTATGACTGTGAAACGAAAATTCCGTTATATGCAAAATCGAATATTCCAGAAGTCTGGTTGGTAAATTTAATAGAAAATAACGTGGCGATATATAGTGGCCCCTCATCTGAAGGTTACAATGTAATTACAAAACACCATCATAACCAGATACTATCACCGAAAAGTTTTCATGATATTACATTAACTGTATCCGAGATATTTGGGCTACCTTCCTGAAATTAATGTGCATCAGGGCTTGTTTGACCTTTTACTGAGACTTAAATTGATAATTTCCCGGTATTTCTTTAGCCTTGCATCCTGTTCCACCCTGAATCGAAGTGGTTGGTGGCCTCTTCGGCATGTGGTGGCAAAGTCACACCATTCGCATTTTTGTGTATCTTCTGCAGGAGAAACGGGGAGGAGGCCTTCGCGAATGATGCGGAGAAATTCCTTCAATGTCTCCCAGTATTGCTCCTTACACTCCATCCAGTCATCATTGCTGATGGTCTTTTTTGGAGGACATACGTGCCCCTTCTTTTCCTCCATATCCTGGGCAACGTATACAAAGGATGCCTCATCCAATTTAACCTGACCCGGAGGAATATGACCCTTCTTAATTTCTTCCGACAGTAAATGTTCCGCCATGATGATATAAAATGGGATTTGTAATTTTTGACCCCGAATGGCTGCCCGTATGAGATTTTCCTTAATAAACCTCCCTGATTTGTAATCGAGCACACGGAAGCTAACACCATGTTCCCCTTTTTTCACGTCTATGCGGTCAATCTTTCCCTTGAATGTTATCTTTGAAGCATCGCCCTGTTTGAAATGTTCTGGAATGAGTTTGTACAAGTCGTTTTGTGGACTGAGTTTTGCTGTCTTTTCAATATACGTGGGGACATAGCCCGTTTGTTCGATGCGTTCAATGTCCCATGATATAAATTTTGTGAGAAGATCAAGCATCTCCTCTTTTTCGATTTCCCAGATGATGGGGTATGGAATCGGTATCTGCTGTTCTATCTGCGCGAAATATTTTTGAGCGATACTACGCAAAAGTTCTATAGGATTACACGGTAAAAAGTTCTTCTTTGGGGTTGGTTTTTTTACTCCCCCTTCATCCTCCCCTTGTAAAGGGGGGGGGGGAGGAAGGGTCTTTTGGTAGTCACTATGCTGTTCTGCAGAATTTAATTTATGTCCCTTTGTGTCAAAATATCTTTTTTCTATCAAGATGTTATAAACATCCCTCAGTATATTGTGATAAAGGATGCCCAGTTCAACGGCTGCAATCATTTCAGCCGTTTCAGGCTCTTCCAGAGACTCCAACGCAAGGATCTTGCTCATGAAAAACTTAAACGGGCATGTACCAAAGATCTCCAACGTAGTAGGACTAAAACCTCGACATGCCTGCTCATTCAACCATCCGGACATATCGCCAACGACCCCATCGAATGAAGTTAGATGGGAGTTGTAACTTTCCATAAAACTCAAGGCTGATTGTGAGCGATCAAAGATATCCCGGTTAATTCCAAGGGCCTTCATAAAACAGGCGGGATCTATGCCCTCGACGGCCATTCGGATACCAACCTCTTTAGGGATAAGCAAAGATATTTCTTGCCTGCATAGTTTATCCTTAATACCACGCGGTACATAAACTTCGTATTCCGCCTTTTCCCAAAGATACGGCGCTGTCGCTGATATGTTTTTCAGATTTTGAAAAATATCCATGAGATAATGGGATTGAACCTTCGGTTTACCCGCTTCATCTGAACGTTCATGGATGAGATAGAGACGTTCCCGTGCAGCATTTAACAGGAAGGAGAAGAGCAGTCGTTCTTCGTCAAATCCTCTGAGCTTTTCAGGAATGACATTTCCCAGCACCTCAGAGAGCCGGCGGCGGACATGGTCTCTCAAGAAAGGTTCTTCAGAGATAGCGCGGGGGAATACCTTTTCATTGAGACCCAATACAAATAAGGCACGAAAAGGAATGCCGCGGGCCGTCATGGCGTCCAGGACATTCACACCCCTGCCGCATCCCAATCCAATAGGCAATGTCCCCTCCTGACATGCTTGTACAAAGGTATCGATAAATTGATCCCGTGTAACCTCTTCGCCAAGACAGTCCAGGGTGCATAAAGTGCGTAAGATTTCCCGTATTAAATCCAGTATTAAGAGGTCTCTTTCTTTATCTTCCGGATTCATGCCTTCTGAAGGCATGTGGATATATTTTTTGAGAAAATCGATTGTTTTTTGACCCATAATCGTCCACGTTGCCTTTTCAGGTATGGAAGATAAGTCACTTGATAATGTCCGCAGGATATTTTGCAGAAGTTCAATCTGATCGGTGGAAATGTGGATGCGACTTCCTGTCTCTTCATCAGACGGAAACCTATTTTTACTTCCCCTTGCCCCCCCTTCGCAAAGGAGGGAAGATGTGGAGGTTTCTTCCTTTCTTGTGTCTTCTTTTTTTTCATTATCCAGGACAACTGATTCCACCGATACAACCTTAGCATGCTCTAGCCTTGATAACCAGGATGTAATGTTACCACAAATACCCAGCCGCCTGCTCAGGATGTCCCAGAAATCAGGACGCGGAGTAACTCCTTTGGGATCACATGGTGGTATTTTGAAGTAAGGCGATCCGAGCAATTCAATAACCAGAGGACGATAAAAATCCTCCCGCTTTAACAGAAATATTTGTTGAATAACTTTTACCAGCGGGTACCTTTCCAGAGGTTCCTGCGAGCTGGTTGTGAATGGGATATAATTCTCCTGAAATATTTTTTTTATGGCTTCCGTGTAAGGTTCGAGTGTCCTTGCGACTACTCCGATCTCTTCCATCTTATACCCTTCATCCACTAATTTCAGTATCTCTTTAGCAACTGTCCAAACCTCGTCCCGTTTACCAGAGGCATTTATAATACGTATGTCCGCTATGAGTTTCGTGTTGCGCGTGGCGTGTTGTGAGGTATCCGTTGTGCGTTGTGTGTTTAACCCGTGATCCGCGACCTGCGACTCGCAACCTGCAACAGAATTATCTTCGGATTGCGAATCCACTAGGCATGAAAATCCAACGCTATTATCAAAGGGCAACTCCTCTACATCACGTGCCAGTCCCAGGACGAATGATTCAAAAAAGGGCTTTACGTAGGAAAAAGCGGCGCGTTTCTTTTGGTAAGGGAGAAACAGTATTGTTGGATAAGTCCGGAATATTTCTCCGAAAAAATCCTGCTCAACTCCTGTAAGATCGTAGAATCCATATGCAAGAATATGCTTAAAACCCTTAAGGAATCCTGAGTCTTGTACACATGGAGTGGCCGTCCGAAAGGCATCAGAATAGTGGGATATATTCAAGGTTTTTAATCTCTGCTGGAACATATCATAAAGATGCATAACTTCATGAAGTTTCTGTATTTCCATCCCTTCAACAAATCCTTCTTGAACAGCCTCTTTTAAGTCATCGACCTGAACATTTGCGTCTGTAAGGTCCTGGACAACCCGGAATAAGGCTTTGGCGATGGCAGGCAGGGACTGCACATTTTCAAAGAGAGACCCGTGGGGCGTATGTTTTTTTAATAATCCGGCAATGATGCTTTCGTAAATAACCGACTGTTGAATAACCTGGCCTACGTCTATTCCTGACCGTCTGCATATCTCATTTGCAAGGACAGAGAAGTTCGTAAACGAGATATTCATAAATGAGGCATCATGGCCCTGCGCCAGGCGTTCCTGAAGTCGATTGAGCATCCAGTTTGTGGGTGCCACAACGAGAAGAGGCGTTAAGGGGTCGTCTTTTTTTAGTGTTTGTATGGTATTTACAAACGAATTTTCAAGGGATGGGTGATAGTGTCCGATCTTAACGGATAACATTATAGTTTACCTAATAGAAAAACATTAATGACATGTAATTGCTTGATGTTAGGCTAGATATCATCTCTCTTAAGCGGTTCTGGCCCATCTGTCAGTTCCAGGCTCTTGATTTGTGGTAACGATGCGCCTATAATTCCCTGCATATCCCCATACATACCAACGGTATTGTTGACTATCCTCTCAATCTGTTTTTCTCTCTTTGCCCACATTTTTGTCATCGCCCTTTTTTCCTGATCCAGATCTTCTTTCATGGATTTAAAGGATTCCACGATTGCCTCAATTCTTTGCCTGAATTCCGGCCCTGATAAATAATTATAAAGCACCTCCATCTTTTCGCTTTTACCAATACTTGATAATTTGTGTTGCGCCAACTCTATTAAACTCGTTCGTAAAACTGATGCCAGGGCAATTGACAACACAGAACTCGTGACCCACACCCCTTCAATGTGGCCAAAACTTTCTATTCCCTTGGGCAGGGTTTCTGTCACCAGAACGGCAATTTCAGCCTTTACCTCTCTCTGATCATCTTTCAGTTTTGATAGCCAGCCGTCGTTCCAAGCCTTCGTATGCTTTAATTCCCATAGAATGGTGCCGCAATAATGCCCACTCCGGTTATGGACTTTTTGCGCAATATCAGCCCCCTTAATTCCTTTGGGTACTGGTTGGATTTCATCAATCGGAAATTGAACCCTTAAAAGAGATTCCAAATCCAGCTCCAGCACCTCCCCCTGAGTTTGTATGGAACCCTGATGTGCCTTGCGCTTGGCTTCATCGAGGGCCTTTTTGGTATCCTCAAGCTGTTTCTCTTTTTCTAAGAGTTTTAGGCGATTTTCTTCCCCAGCTTCTTTTCTTGCCTTTTCAAAGATCAGCTTGCGTTCTTCATCAAGCTTTCTTACGATTTCAAGTTCCTGATTTTTTCTCAGTTCATCTAATTCACGTATCTTCTTGCGAAATTCTAACTCGACTTTTTGCGACTCTGCAAGTTTCCGTTCTTTTTCCACATTTTGTTCCTGTAAGTCTTTTAACTCAACCCTAATACCTGACTCAACCTCCTTCCTGACCTCTAGCTTTACCTTCGTCCTTTCAGCCTGCAACTTCTGGAAGACTTGCTGGTCGATCGACTTCTTTGAATCTTCAAGGATTTTCACCTCTTCTGCAAGCAATTTCTCGCGTTTTGCAAGCTCCAATTCCCTTTCCCTGGCTTTCAGTTCAAACTCTCTTTGAAGTCCTTCTTTTATCTGATGGGAGAGCGTTTCGGTTAAAGGTATCTCTTTACCACAATATGGGCATGTTATTGTTTGATCTGACATATCGTTATCCTATCGTAGTACTTCGTAAAATTTCCTTTTTTGCAATTTTTGTTCATCAAAAACCGCTAAATCCAAAGCACGAAGTCCGAAATTCGAAACAATTTCAAAATTATAAATCAAATGTTCTAAACCTCATTTTCAATTTCTGTCACCTGATATTAGCATTG
Source organism: Planctomycetota bacterium (assembly GCA_030837315.1). Classification (GTDB taxonomy): domain Bacteria; phylum Planctomycetota; class Brocadiia; order Brocadiales; family Brocadiaceae; genus Brocadia. The sequence goes on along the minus strand of JAUPKS010000026.1, from coordinate 8,324 downwards.
CCACTGCCCGTGTGATCTGAGTTTCTTAGATTATATGTGTTAGACAACCGACTTCGTCTGTTTTTTGTATTAGCGTACTTTGTAAACTTTGTCAAGTGCTTTTTTCCCTTCTCTTGTCATTTATACGTATGTGCTATATTATGCCCAAGCGCGGTAGTGCTGTTTATTGACAGTGTCCACCCTACTCAAGCGACAAAAATTACCAGCGGTTGGATGAGAAAAGGCGTGGAAGGTAATGAATGAGCATGTCAGAAACAATAAGGTATTCGATTCATTTTCTGAATTCAAAGATAAAATCCGTACGTTTTTTAGTTTAATCTGGAATACCATTTTACCTGATTTGCCAGACAGAATTAATGATAATTTCCAGAAACTGAAACCAGTGGTTTCTGTCTGATTGAGTATAGTCCACAAGAAATATTGTTATGTGGTTAGCTAATTTTTATGTACTAATTCTTTTTCTATGGCCTTTTGTACAAGCTGGTTTAGTGATAATCCCATCATGGTAGCCTTTTCCACGATCTTCCTATGTGTTTCAGGGGATATACGAACATTAAAACTGCCTTTATATGACCTCGTGGGTTCTTTACCTATCTCTTTGCAAAGTTTTATATAGTCGTCTACTTCCTCATGGAATGCCTTTAAAAGTTCATCTACACTCTGGCCTTCAAAAGTTACCAGATCGTCTATCCCTTCTATTTTCCCATGAAAGACCTTGTCCTCAGCACTGAAATGGACAGACCCTATAAAACCCTTATATGTTAATACATCTTTCATTGTATTGCCCCCTTGTTTCTCAGTGTTTCTTCAATATCGTCCAATTGATACCGTTTCAGCTCAGGTCTTGGGTGTGGCCTATGCAATTTTATAATATGCCTGGTCTCAGGATTTACAAAAGCCACCCTTGACCCCGCAGTCTTACCGGTGCCTACCTTTTCATAACCAAGACTAGCCAAAAGCCTTGTAAGCTCATCATAGCTAAAATCCTTTGGCTTAGATAAAAAACGTTTTAGTAGCTTTTCAAATCTACTCATCCCTTGATAATAACATCAAAGCTTAAGAATGCAACTATATTTTAGTTGCGCCCTTTATCGTTATCTTTTTACTTGTTGGTTTATTAAGCGACTTCCAGAAAAAATTGTACGCACCCAGGAATCCATCTGATTGGTATTTTTGTGGGTAGGGGTTTTAATAGGGGGTGGGTGTATCTGTCCAAAGAATCCACCTGCCAGATTTCATGTCGTACTTCCCTCGTACCTAATCATAGAAACATGTCAAAAATGGTAAAAACATACAAGAATCAAATTCCCTTGAATGATCTGAAAAACCAAAGAATATAGAAAACCATAGAAACATTCGAATATTAAACTATTTACAGAAAGTTTCTAACAATTATTGACACGGAGTGCAACTATAGTATAGTATAGCAAATCAAATAGATTATCTTATGAAAGAGAGTAAATACGTATCACAAAATAATAAATTGTTATAAAACAAAGGTGTCTTACCAGAGGAAAGTATATGCACTATCTGCCACTTCTTATGATATCCACAAGTACCTCCATATTTTTGTTTGTCTTGATCTTCTTTTTTATCTGTGCATGTTCCTTTGTGTTTTTCAAATATGGACGGCTCTATATTAAGGCCATTACATCAGATGCCCATATATCCCTCCTGGAAATGATGAACATGAGCCTTCGGAACGTTGACGTGCGATCCATTGTGGAGTACCGTGTTATGGCAAAAAAGGCCGGAATCGACATCACTGCGAAGTCTCTGGAGTCTCATTCCCTGTCCGGTGGAAATGTGCAGGGGGTTGTTCGTGCCCTTATCGCTGCACGGAAAGCAAATATTGCGCTTGGTTTTGACCACGCATGTGCCATCGATCTCGCGGGAAGAGATGTGTTTGATGCCGTGAAAACCTGTATTAATCCCAAGGTAATGGAGTGTCCTGATCCTGCCAAGGGTTATGCCACCATCGATGCCATCACAAAAGACGGTATTCAACTCAAGATAAAGGCCCGTATAACCATCCGTACCAACATTGAAAAATTAGCCGGCGGGGCAACAGAAGAGACGGTCCTGGCACGGGCTGGAGAAGGCATTATCACCACCATTGGTTCATTTGAGACATACAAAAAAGCGATTGAAAGCCCTGATGCGATATCAAGGCTTCTTATGGAGAAGAAATATGACAATGATACGGCCTATGAAATCCTTTCGATTAACATCGTCAATATTACCATAGGCGAAAATATTGTTGCGAAACTGCAAGCCGATCAGGCCGAAACAGAGAAACGTATAACACAGGCAGATACTGAGAAACGACGAGATATGGCTATCGTGCGCGAGCAAGAGATGAAAGTGCTTAGAGAAGAGAACGTAGCTAAAATACTCGCAGCAGAGGCCGAAGTGCCAAAGGCCATTGCCCAGGCATTTCGTGAGGGAAATTTAGGGATTATGGATTACTATCATCTGAAAAATATCCAGGCAGATACGGAGATGAAGGTTTCGTCTGCAGCAAAACCCGGAATACCTCCTCTTACAATAAAACAATGAAATTTTCTTTGATTATTGCAAATAAAATATTATACTAAACACTAATTATGCCAGAGTGGTGGAATTGGCAGACACGCCAGACTCAAAATCTGGTCCCCGTCACAGGGGGTAAGGGTTCAACTCCCTTCTCTGGCATTTATTAAAGACAAGATCATTCTTACGATAGTTACCAGCCAAACAAGACGAATAAAAAATCTTGCATCATGAAGTTGTTTCACCTTCCTGTCTGATACGAAAACATGACGTTTCTTCCTTTATGTTGCCTAACTGGCGCAGACGTAAAACCCGTGTCTACCAAATCAATGCTTTTCAGGGTTTTGCTTTAACGGCATGATGATAAGAGGAAATTGTGGGTAATAGGAAAAACGAACCTAACTTTCAGTCGTACGAAGCGGCACTGGCGTTTCTTTATAAAGCCATCGATTATGAAAAGCTGATTAGCTATCAGTATAATGCATCAACATTCAGTTTGGACAGGATGGAAAAGCTGTTAGCGTATGTGGGAAATCCCCAGAAAGAACTCCCGTGTATTCATATAACGGGTACAAAGGGGAAGGGTTCTACGGCCATTATGATATCCACTATTTTGGAACAAGCTGGTCTTATAACGGGACTTTTTACCTCACCACATCTCGTTGACCTCAGGGAGCGTATACAGATAGACCATCAAAAGATATCAGAGCATGAATTTCTCTCTGTCATAAATGAACTGCGACCTTATATCCACCTTTTGAGGGAAACAGAACCCTCTGCATCCCCTACTTTTTTTGAAATACTTACTGCTGCCGGCATGCTCCATTTTAAAAAGAACCAGATAGAGATGGCGGTTTTTGAAGTGGGATTAGGCGGACGTCTTGATTCTACGAATGTGGTAATACCGCAGGTATCGGTCATTACGAATATCGGTTTTGACCATACGGCAATCCTGGGTAATACCCTTTCGGACATTGCATACGAAAAAGCCGGTATTATTAAACAAGGTATTCCTGTTATCTCTGGCGTAGAGGATGCCGACTCCCTTTCGGTAGTAGAGAAAACCTGTAGGGAGAAAGACGCCCCCCTGTATCTGCTGGGGAGGGATTTATGGGTTGAAGAAGCGCATGGTTTCGATAGAAATGGCACGAGGGGGATGGTATGTAAAATAAAAACCTGGAGGCAAACCTATGACAATATTTTTTTGCCCCTTGTTGGTTTTCATCAGGCCAAAAACTGCGCCCTGACTCTGGGCGCACTGGAGGTTGTAAGGGAATGTGGTAGCATTTGCATTAGCACTGAGGTCATTCGGGAAGCCCTTGCCTCTCTGTATTGTCCTGCAAGGATCGAAATGGTTGCAAAAAATCCATTCATTCTATTGGATTTTGCTCATACAGTAGATTCTATGCGATTTCTTAGAAAGGCATTGGTGGAGAATTTCAAATTTAATAACTTAATTTTGATTCTTGGTTTCTCGCAGGACAAGGATTTAGACAATATTCTGAAGGAAATTGTTGAGGAAGCAGATACTATTATTATGACCAGAAGTAAAAATCCTCGTGCCGCCACGCCTGAGGATTTGTGCCAGCGGACAGAAAAACTCTGTGGCAAACGATCGGAAATAGCGGATAGCGTTCAGGATGCCTTAACTGCCGCAAAACAGATAGCTTCCCGGGAAGATTTGATCTGTATTACCGGTTCGGCATATGTGGCAGGGGAAGCAAGGCAGGCGTTAGATTTGTAGGGAAGAACTTACTTAACAGGGAAATGAAATCCGGAAAAGTATTTTGTGGAGATAAAGCGCTATCCCGCTAGGTATTGACAGTTCTGCTAATAATTCTGAGAATTACGAGTATCATACCAATAGAAAACAAAAAGATAGTTACAAAAGTGAGTGGAATACTGGGATTGTTTTTTATGCTGACAAGGACACCTGGCACAGAATTGATGTCAGTAAAAATGATCTTTGCGCCATGTATCTCTTTTGCGTTATTTTCTCCAATAGGTAAAAAGGTTTGTTGTTCTTCATTATTTTCGGCAGTGGAGATGAGTTTTACCACGGGGTAGCGGTATTGTGGAGGCATATAGAGATCGTCCACACGCACCTGTTTGCCGTTTACATTAAATGTTTCTGTGATTTTTAAATCACACGTGCGATTGTCAACCTTAATGATTATACCCGATGCTATCCAGCCATAATCCCGCATAAGGATTTCGAGTACACCGTGTTGCAAAAGAACAGGATTGTTGTAACCAAGGGTGTCTGAAAATTCAATCCCATCCTTTCTGACGGCAACGGATACCACAATTTTTTTAGGCATGCCATTCGGGTAGGAACTTGTTTTAAGATCTGTAACTTTCATTTCAACGCCACCCAGGTCAGTCCAACCTTCTGCAACGGATACCGGGGGATCTGTGGTCGAATAGAGTCCGCCAATAAGGTGTGTAATCAGGGTAATTACAAATCCGATATGCACAAGGGATGCTCCATACAGAGTGGCCTTTCTTACGCCCCCTTTCACCTTCCTTATAATTGAATCAAGTGTGCATAAAAAGGTATTAATGCCGTAAAGAATGCAGGCGAGAAATAGGAGGTAGAACCACAGGTGAATCGGTTTCTTATGAGCGAAAAAAAAGGAAATGTCTTCACCGGAAAGTCCTGTATATTGGCGGGGAGCGAAGTTCATAATTAGGCTGCCAATAATAAGCAGTCCGGTGACTGTAAATCCAATGATAATACCCAGTTTTTGCGATTTAAATATATCGTAAACTTTTTTCACTTTAAAATCATCCTGACACTCAAATTTTCGAAATACATTTTTATTTATCTGAAGCTGTGGGAACTACCGATAAGAAAACTGGTACCTACGTACGTCATCAAGAGTATAATAAATCCTAAAATAGCCATCGCCGGCTTGTATCGTTTTGCCTCTTGCCAGTAATCCAGGTGCAGGCACGTAGCATAAAAAAACCAGATAATGACAGACCAAACCACTTTGGCATCCCAGAGGAAATACGACCCCCACGCTACGTAGCCCCATAATCCACCAAAAATCATCGAAATAGAAAAGATAACAAGCCCATATTGAAAACCTGAGTCAATAACCTGGTCGAACGTTTTCTTTTCGTCAGGTACGAAATAACGCGCAACCGCTGCGGCCATAGCACTGACCCACATAGCATAACAAAAGAAGGAAAGGGGAACATGCAATACATACCAGATGGTGATCATCAACGGTGGAGCGTAACTTAATCCTTTGGGGAAAAGTGCAGCTGCTACGAAAAAGCCGTACCCAACCCCAAAAAGGGACATGCGATAGATACGACTTTCAATTTTTGAATAGAAGAGTAATATGATAAAGGTGGCTATGGCAAAGGCGTTAAAGGATTCGAATTTGTTGGTTAAAGGAAAATACTCTATTGATATGCCACGCACCGCCATGGTTGCACCGTGAAGAACTACCATCCCAAGTAAAACGGGGAAGCGTAGTTTCCATCGCGTGAATCCTAAACCCCAGTATACTGAGTAAGCGATGAAGCAAAGCCAATATAAACCAACGGATGTTTGATTGAGAAGGTTTGCAGTATCCATTTATTGTAAGGTAATCTCAATCTTTGCATTTTCCCGCAGATTATTAATAAGGTTGTTCATTTCCATTGCGATCAAATCCTCTCGTACCTTATCTTTTACCAAGCTGAAACTAACATCTTTGGGAGGAGTCTTTGCGGTAACCTTTATTAAGTGATATCCAAATTCCGTCTTAACAGGATCACTCACCTTGCCCACTTCTGCAGCAAATGCAGCCTTTGCAAAGTCTTCTACCATAGCGCCATGACGGGGAAATGTGCCTAATTCTCCGCCGGTTTTCCCTGTTGGACAGTCCGAATATTTCTTTGCTAATTCGGTGAAATCAGCGCCCTCATCGAGTTCTTTTTTGATGGATTCTATCTTTGCTCGTGCCTTATCTAGTTCTTCTTGTGCTGTTTTCCCCTTGGTATCGACGAGTATATGACTTGCTGTGGCGGTTTCACCATTAAACTTACTGATATTTTTAATAAAATACTCCTCTATCTTTTTATCATCGACATCTTTGGATACGTAATTTTCAATTGCCGCTGACATATTAATTGCGGTTTTTAATTCATTAATGTTGCTGCCTTGAAATTCCAGAAACTGTTCTAATGTTCTGTCTTTGGTTGACGGATTATTTTTGATATTATCCCGCATTTTAGCAATTTCTTTGTCTACTACCTCGGCAGACACAGTTATTTTCTTTTCTCCAACAAATTGCCTTAATAAACATTGCGTCACGAGTTGATCGGTGATCTGCTGTTCCATAGAAGTTACTGCGGCCGGATTTACGTGGTTTTTAAACCGCTCTAGTATTTTATCGATGTCCTTCCGGATGATTTTTTCATTATTAACGGTCGCAACCACTTTGTTGGGATCGACCTTTTCCTTCTTGTCATGAACACTACTCATACCGTGTCCACCGTAAGAGCTGTCTTCCGGCGGCATTCCTGCCGAATGCATTTTTTCTTTGTCTCCCTGATTGAAATTGACATTCTTGTGTATCTTGGCAAAATCTTGCTCTGTAGACTGGCTACTTAATTGAGGATCTCCCGATTCGTTTTTCCCACAGCCACAGACAGATAAAGCAAATAAACCTGCAAAAAGTAAGAAAACAGTAATTCCTTTTATCATGATTACTCCTTAATTAAAGATAATTTTGGTTAGAAACAACAAAAACTACAGAGAAGGCGAGGTGTGCTTTCTTCCATAATACTCTGTGATAAGCTTCAGGAGGTCTTCTTCCTTCAGGTTTGAGATGTAGTCTAATGCAATATCAATGAGAAGATCGACAGAAAGCCGCGGATTTTCTGAGGTAATTTGTTGTAATGCCTCACAAATTTCAGGACTGATTTCTATTGCTGTTTTTGGTTTAAACACGTGATATTTTAACAACTTGATATTATCCATAATAGATTAAAAACAATTCGTAAGTTAAATTAGTTCCAGAATTATATAGATTTTATTATACGGAAGCGCATCGGCGCAATTCTATAGGAAAATCTTCATATGGGCGAGGTGGGAGTCGAACCCACACAACCTTTTAGGGTCAAAGGATTTTAAGTCCTTCGTGTCTGCCATTCCACCACTCGCCCAATGATGTATTGGGTTATCACTCAGCCACGAAATTACACGAATAGGCACGAATGATAAAGAAAAAACATAAATATCGATCCTGAAATATTTTCTGCTTGTTCCTGATTCTCTATTCGAATAAATTCGCGTCTATTCGTGACATATATTTTTTTAAAAATAGGCGGCTCTGGGATTCGAACCCAGGATAACGGTTTTGCAAACCGTGGCCTTAGTCCACTTGGCGAAGCCGCCATCTTTGCTTTTCCGATAATTGAGTTCTTTATATTACCATCTAAAAAAAGGTAAGGCAAGAAGTTTTTTTTGTCTCTATGAAAGAGTAAACGTATGGGATTTTTGCTTTATGAGCGCTGGTGAAATCTCATGCGTAGCCTTGAATTGTTTTAACCCGAAAGGAGCGGGACAGAAGATGTATAGTTTGGATTGAGAATCGTTAGGAAAATGCACAGGGGAAAAGGGACACGGATTATTATTTCTTCAAAAGAAAAGGGGAAGGCATAAACCTTCCCCCTTGTAAGACTCGCGTAACACCCCTGAAAACCAGGAGAGTTTTTTATTTTAAAGTTTTCAGGGCCTTTTCCATTCTGGAGAGTAATATGCTTACCTCATCAAGGGCTATCTCAGGCGA
>JAUPKS010000227.1 GCA_030837315.1 Planctomycetota bacterium | reverse complement strand
ATGCCAGAGATTACCGATGATTTGGAATTAAAGATACTTGATGGGCGTCACCCCGTTCTCGATCAGAGGCTCCGGGGGGAAGGTTTTGTTCCCAATGATATACATCTGGATGGAGCTCAAGACAAAGTTATGGTAATCACAGGACCAAATATGGCCGGGAAAAGTACGTATATTCGCCAGGTAGCGCTCCTTGTCCTTATGGCACAGATGGGGAGTTTTATCCCTGCAAAAGAAGCGGTCATAGGAACGGTAGACAGGATCTTTACGCGGGTAGGCGCATCGGACGAACTTTCAAGGGGACAAAGTACCTTTATGGTGGAAATGAATGAGACGGCGAATATCCTTAATAACGCTACTGAACGCAGTCTGGTTATATTAGATGAGGTGGGACGGGGCACAAGCACCTTTGATGGCGTCAGCATTGCATGGGCGATTACGGAATATATCTACCAGCACATCCATGCACGCACGCTCTTCGCCACGCACTACCACGAACTTACTGAGCTGGCATTGCTCTTTCCGGGGATCAAGAATTTTAATATCGCTGTCAGGGAGTGGGGAGACGAGATTATTTTTCTACGCAAAATTGTGGAAGGTGGGACGGACAAAAGTTATGGGATACACGTTGCACGTCTTGCAGGAATACCCAGGGAGATTATCCAGCGTGCCCGTATTATCCTCAACAACCTCGAGGCAGCGACGCTGGATGTAAACGGCAAACCAAAATTTGCACCGATGAAGGCAGCGCACGGTAAAAAACAGCCTACACAGTTAAAACTATTTGTATCAAAACAAGATATGATAATCGAAGAGATCAAGAGGCTTGATATATCCAGGATGTCACCCCTGGATGCCCTCAACAAACTTGATGAATTAAGGGAAAAGCTGGCGATCGAAGAAGGATGAGCGCCTGTCGGGCGGCTGTTTTTCGTAATTTACAAAAACTCACAAATGCTTTTTTATTCTTTCTAAGATCAGAAGGGAAAGCGATTCGTTCCCGAAAACTCCAACACGGATTCTCACGTTGGTCAATTTCTCCGATACGTTTTCGAGGTTAACCTCAACCTTCGTATCATCTGTTCCATACGCGGTCAGCTTTGCGGAAGAAATACCTTTTTCTTCATTCGTTACGGTGAATTTCAGGTCTTTCATGGCTTGCTGTGTCGCCTGTAAAACCCTGTAAATTGAAGCCTCTTCGGTTGATTTTAGTTCGCCTCTTAAATAGGCAACTGTTCCGGCGCCAGCGCCACCACCAACAAGCAGGGCGGCCACGCATCCACAGTTGGACAATACAATAATTCCAAAGAGTGTACTGCACAACAAGTTCTTCAGCATAATAAATCTAGCCCCTTTCTTCAGGCAGTAAAAATACAATCCGGTTGTAATTCAATGTGTCGTGACAAAGCGGATAAACTATTGCCAGCTCAATATAACGTTAATCTGTCCGATAAATCAAGGTTGTAATTTTTCTCGATCGACCTGTATGGTATCCTGCAAAAACCTCTTTTTTGTAAGTTTTTTGGAAATGGTTACGTGTTGAGATATGCGTTTTGAGTTGTAAGTTGAAGGTTGTAAGTTGAAGGTTGTAAGTTGTTGTGTCGAAGCGTGAACTTTAAACTTACAACTTCTCATTTGGTTATGGCCACACTGCTCTGGGTAACTGCAGCTTATTCTTTGATTTACAAGTAATATGGCCTTATATTTATTTGCCATTGACTTTGGTTTTTAAAATGTTTAGCATATTTTCTGATTTCACAATTTTAAATTTGTGAGATAGAGGGTGTCCTTTCCCGTAATCCGTCATTTACGGTAACCGGGCGATCGGTCTCCTGCCGTCTGTATAACGTTGGATTGCGCTCGGCTTTAAGTATCCCGAGATTATTCGGAATGCGAAGAAACGTGTGATAAGGGAGTTTTTTTTGGTAGATAAAAAAAAGATTGTAGAATCCATCCGCTTGTTTATAGAAGGTATCGGTGATGACCCGAATCGTGAGGGACTTTTAGAAACCCCGGAAAGGGTTGCCGATATGTGTGAAGAGATATTTGCAGGGATTGGACAGGATTCACATACGGAAATCAAGGTGTTGAAATCGGAAAAATACGATGAAATCGTGCTAATAAAGGATATTCCCTTTTATTCAATATGTGAACACCACCTTCTCCCTTTCAGCGGGGTTGCGCACGTGGCCTATATTCCACAAGGAAACCGGGTGACCGGGATTAGTAAACTGGCAAGGGTCGTAGAAATAGAGGCAAAGCGTCTGCAAGTCCAGGAAAGGCTTACCACAGATATTGCCGAATCAATCATGAAGGCATTGCGTCCAAAAGGGGTGCTTGCCATCATTGAGGCCGAACATCTCTGCATGACTATGAGGGGCATCAAAAAGCCTGGCACCAGGGTTAAGACCTCCGTTGTGCGTGGTATCTTCCGCAGCAATCCCGCTACCCGCGCAGAGGCCCTGGCGTTAATCAAAGGTCATTAGTCTGGATGCGAGACATGCTACACGGGGAGCATGTCTCTCGCGCAGGGCAGATAGTAGGAATACCCTTAATCACAAAAATTTACCAGGAAAACCTAAAATCGCTAACCGGTATTCATTTCTCGAAACCCTTGTTAAGCTTTGACAGCACAAAGAAGTAGGCCAGGATGGCAACTAGATATAAAAAATTTTTAACATGGTCTATTGCACTATCTCTTGTTTTGTGGTGTGTGGATGGTTCCTTCGGCAACGAGAATACATCTACGGTGCATGCACCTTCCACAACTTCGCCGGCACATATAGAAATGGACTCGAATCTGAAGTTCATCAGCCTGAGTCTAAAGGATAGTATTGTTTACGCCTTGCGCAATAATTTTGATATCGAGATATCAAAGCTGAATTCAAAATTTCAGGATTATGATATTACGAAAGAAAAGTCAAGGTTTGATCCTGTCCTTAAATTAGAAGGTAACATCCAAAATAGTGAAACACCCAGCAGCGATCTGTTGCAGGTTGGTAGTACTTCGACAACGATTATTAGCCCGTTTGTTATGGATGGGACTACTGGGGATGCCGTGTTGCAGTCACTCATTCCTACCGGCGCAACCGTATCTTTGGGATACAGTGTATTCAGGAGTTTTTTAGACCCCAGTCCCTTTCAATTAATAAATCCATCGTATACAAATTTTATTGAGGCGCGAATTACGCAACCTTTGCTGAAGGGCGCTGGATGGTTTTATAACAGGAGCCCCATCTCTATTGCCAGAAACAATAAAAAGATTTCTCTGGCTCAATTTAAAAGCAGGGCAATGGAAGTGTCTGATTCTGTTCAAGAGGCATATTGGAATCTTGTGAAGGCAATCGAGGATTTAAAGGTGGCAAAGAAGTCTAAGGAGCGTGCAGAAGATTTATTGAAAAAGAACAAGATACAGGTAGAGACGGGCACCCTTGCACCTATTGAGATCATTGATGCAGAGTCCGGTGTGGCATCAAGGGTTGAAGCAATAATTTCTGCAGAAAATGCGATTAAGGATAAAGAGGACGAACTCAAAAAGGTCATGAATCTTGCAGACAGGGAGACACTCTCTGATGCCTCTGTTATTCCGGCCGATAAGCCTGTCTTTGAACCAAAAAAAGTGGAATTAAAGGATACGGTTAAGATAGCCATGGAAAAGCGTCCGGAATTAACAGAGCTCCATCTGGCGACTGAAAATGCAGGCATACAAACCAGGAGAAGAAAAAATGAATTGTACCCACAGTTGGATTTTGCCGGTGGTGTGCGTTACACAGGCCTTGGGAGCGAGGCCTCCGACTCCAACGACGCTGCTTTTTCAGAGGCATATCAGGGAGAATTCCTTGGGCTTGCTTTATCAATTCCTATCGGGAATCGGCCGGCAAGGAGCGAATACAATAAATCTAAGCTCAATGAACGACAGGCCACGATAAACGTCAAAAAGAAGGAGCTTGATATCGTTGTAGAGGTAAGGGCGTCTGCCCGGCAGGTAATGACGAACATCGAAAGGGTCAATGCCACGAGAAAGGCGAGAGAGTTGGCGCAAAAAAGGTTAGAGGTAGAGGAAAAAAAATATGAAGTAGGAAGGTCTACCAGTTTGGAAATCCTGCGTGCACAAGAAGCCCTTGCTACCGCAGAGGGAAACGAGGCAAAGGCAATCATTGATTACCAGATATCTTTGGGAAGCCTGGAGAAGGCTAAGGGCACGATCCTCGATGCCTATGATATCAGGCTGGACGAAGAGACAAAAACGTGAGCGCCAACTTAAAATGATGTATCAATTCAACTCTGATATTATAGTGAGTACTCTTTTAATCCTCGTGATTGTGTTTCCTTCAATCTTTGCATACGGCATTCTTTTCTTTGCTCGGCCTCTGCCCAGCGTTTTTTCCCCACATCAGTTATGGGCGTAAATGGCATAAGGGGACTAGGCCTGCCTTTCCCATCCACCTTGACGCAGGTAGAAAAGGCCGTACAGGCATGGCGAACGATGTTGTTGATCGGGTCTTCAGCCAAGACCTTTACACCCACTTCCATCGAAGACCTTCCCACATAATTCAGGGAGGTTGCTAAGGTTAGCACGTTGCCCACATAAATGGGGTGGTAAAAATCCAGGGCATCCAGGGAAGCCGTCACAATAGTTCCTCTGGCGAACTTCATTGCCATGATGGCCATGATCTCATCGAGTATGAGGAGGAGTTTCCCGCCATACATGAGATTACCATAGATGGCATCTTCCGGGAAAACCAGCCGATGAACCCGAAGGCTTAGCTGTCCGGCATCTTCCAGATTTGTATCGAGCAACCTTTGCCTTCTTTGTGCTATCCGTGCAAATCTGCGTTCCCGTATCTCCCGTGCATACTGATACATTTTCATCTCATTATCGCCAGCCGGCTCGATATGCTGTTCTATGGGTAGTGGCCTGCCCTGAACGTCGCTGGAAACGAACGACATCCTTGCACGGGTACAGAGTTTTTCTTCCTCGTTTAATGATTTGCAAAATACCACGGCCTCCGCTTCCAGGGATGTGCTTCCGATATATTCGACCATGGCCTTGACGCTAACCACATCGCCGATTCTAACGGGTTGGAGGAAAAATAAATCCTCGATAGAGGCCAGGAGGAGGGGTCTCTTGGTTAACCGTAAAGCAGCCAGGTTTCCGGCCGTAACGATCCAGTTCATCATCCATCCCCCATACAAAGTGCCCGCGGGGTTGGCCTGCTGGGGGAAGACATGGTGTAACATTTCTACGACCGTGGAGGAGATAGTAGCCATAAGGGAATTTGTTTTTATTAAAATTTTAAATAGAGAAAATTGGATTTTTCAGGTATCTTTGCTTTATCATTACTACAAGGAACCTTGTCCTGGCTATGAAACTAATTTGTTTGTATTTGAGCATATTACCTTAATCGTAATATTTTTTGTATCTTAATTTTTTTCCTGTGAAATCGGTGGAATCTGTGGTAAATATTTATCTGTAAGTTGATACAATACCTCTCCGGTAGCTAATATAAGAGTATATGAAAACAATACACGTTAATCTATCCACGAATAGTTACAACATTTATATAGACAAGGGCATCCTCGAAGGGATTGGGGACATCTTAGTTAAAGAGAAACGTCCTTGCAAGACACTCCTGATAACGGACAAAAACATAGAAAGGGTTTACGGAGATGTTGTGTCCAAAAGTCTTTCCCGGAACAAGTTTGATGTCAGACTTGTCTCATTAAAGCCCGGTGAAGATCAGAAGACACTGGAAACGGCATTGATGCTGTACGATGCATGTTTTGATCATAAGCTGGACAGGAATTCCCTGATCGTTGCGGTAGGGGGAGGTGTAGTGGGCGACATCAGCGGTTTTGTTGCCGCAACCTTCATGCGGGGCATCCCCTTTATTCAGGTACCTACTTCACTCCTGGCGCAGGTCGATAGCAGTATCGGCGGCAAGGTCGCCGTGAACCACCCCAGGGGGAAAAATATGATTGGAAGTTTTTATCAGCCCATGGCGGTTTTTGTTGATACGGATACCCTCTCAACACTGCCAGCCACAGAACTTGTTGCGGGACTTGTGGAGGTCATTAAATATGGGGTCATTCGGGATGCCGGGCTGTTTACCTTTATTGAAAACTCACTCTATGACATATTGCAATTGAATTATGATGCACTTCTCAGGATTATCGCTACATCGTGCCAGATCAAGGCAGACGTTGTGGAAGAGGACGAAAAGGAAACACACCTGCGCGCCATATTAAATTACGGACATACGGTAGGCCATGCCATTGAGACCCTTACCAATTACACAAGATACAGACACGGAGAGGCAGTGGCCATGGGTATGCTGTATGCCACGAAGATTGCTATTGAAATGGGATTAACTGTTACGACCGTGCTGGAACGACAACTTTTCTTAATCAAAAGATTGGGGTTGCCGCTTCATATAGGATTGGAACCAAAAGATAT
>JAUPKS010000226.1 GCA_030837315.1 Planctomycetota bacterium | reverse complement strand
TTAAAAAATTAAAGTTCTTTCTATTACGATAATAGGCATATCAATTGAACCGTTTTGTCAGGAAGTTGGCAGTAGAAATCAGTTCCTGCTCATGCTCTTTAATCAGTTTTTCAAGCTTCTCTCGAAGAGATGTGTAATAAACCGGGTTTGTGTTAGTAAGGTTGTTGATTGTGGTCTTTACCTTATCTGTATCAGGCTTGCTTTTGCCTTTGCAGATGTCTTTTTGTTTACAATTAGGACTTACGCGGTTGAACTGAATGATCAACAGCCTTAAACTTTCAACCGTCTAGAGCATCTATTTCTTAGTTAGGCCCACTTATCTTGATTTTTTGAACTCAAGTGCGTAAGTCCTATACAATATAGTTGAACTCTGAGAAGTAAATGGAAACTGGATCATGGGAGATTTTGATACCATTTGATTCGAGATTTTGACATGGACTATATAATGGATGTTCGAGAGCTTTCGAAGAAATGGCAGGATTACGGACAGGGTGAAGTAGTTCATGCTTATGGTCTGAAAAAGAACCCTGCTTACTAAAACAAATTTTTTTGAAATTTTCCAGAATTATCAACCTTTTGCCTTCATTAAAACTTCCAGCCCCCATTTTCCGAGGCTTCAGTTAATTATACTAACTGAAGAGTTTCGAATAATTCTCCAAAAACGATAACAAGAAAAATGTTACTTTTTTTGAAGACATCTGAGGAAGGTCGAGTAATATCATGTGATTTATTAATACTTTTTGAAAAATTATTAATACAAAGAATATTAACTTGTATTCAAACGTTTTAACAATCCCCGGGCGATTTTCATTCAGTGTTTGCCAGTGAGTAAGCCTGACATGCCTAGAACGCTTGGTAATTGAGGTGTCGGATATGGACAAGCTGATTTTAATGGTAAAGGGCCACGAGATATGGCTGGAAAAGACGATGGTGAAAGACGATGATGTAGAGATCGGGGTATATTTCGGCCACATGATGAAAGCGGATGGCTGCCCCGAAGTAGCGAAGGTCTTACCATCCGTATATGCACCTGACGGTGAAAAGATACCTGCCGTCTTGGCGGCGAAAAACGAGGCTATCGAGCTGAAGTTCAAAGTGGGCACGCCTGGGTACTACACGATTATGGCTGACCTCTCGCCTGAGATATATTCAAACACAAAAAAAGAAGGCTTCAAGTCCGGCCCGAAGAAAATGTACAATGATGCGGTTTATGCCGGAGCGTGGCACCAGATGGCAAAAGCAGTCGTGACCATCGGGGAAAATGGCGGATACATTGCCGGGCACACCGCAGGCATTCTGGATATACTCCCGGGTGAAATTACTGCCAGGGTGGGTACACCGCTGACGCTTACGGTCTTCTATGAAGGTAAAAAGCTTGAGGGCGCCGAAGTGAAGGCGATATCGAAAAAAGAAGGAAAGGAAATGGCAATCCTAGTCACGGATAAGGATGGCGTCGTCAATGTGCCCGTCACCGAGGAGGGCAAATGGATGTTTCTGGTCAGACACAGGGATGAGTCCAAGGGCGTCGAGGACGAGTTTGATGAAATGGTCTTCGTGACCACATACACGCTGGAAGCCGTGAAATAAGCTATAAGAAATTTTTTGGAGATACGGGCAAAATGAAAAAGATCGTCATAACAGGAAAGGGCGGCGTCGGCAAGACCACAATTATTGCCACATTGTCGCGGCTTCTATCCAGAGATAGCTACCGGGTGATGATAATTGATACTGACCCCAGCATGAATCTGGCCATGTCCATGGGCGTTCCTTTATCGGATGTGCTGACCCTCGCAGCCCATAAGACCGAAATAAGGGTCAATATGGATATAGACGATGACGGCGACGGTGATCATCATTCAGGTAAAATCGATTTCGAGGACGTCCTCAACGATTTCACCGTGCAGACGTCCGATAAGGTCCGACTCATCGTTATGGGCACAATACCCTTCGGAGGCGCCGGATGCATCTGCTCTTCCGTTGCCATGGTCAAACTGCTGGTCGAGTACCTGGCCGCAAATGGCAGTGAGTACGATTTCGTCATCATAGACTCTCAGGCAGGCTCGGAAATACTGGGCAGAGGTTTAGCGGCGGACTATGATTATAACGTTGTCGTAACAGAGGCCTTCCCGAAAGCCGTCGATGTCGCAAAACACGTAATGAAACTGGCTGCCGACCTCAAGGTGAAGCGGCAGCTCGTAGTTGTAAACAAGACAGCTAACGGGACAGATGCTGAAAAAGTTGTAAACGCACTCGGCATAGACGGGCATGATGTCTTCACTGTCAGGCATGATAAGAAAGTCGTGGAAGCAGATAACAATGTCATCCAGCTACTGGATATGGCACCGGATTGTGCGGTTATCGACGACATTCGAAAGATAAAGGATGCTGTTTGCTTTTGAAATTACTATTTGTGAGGACTATCATGTGCGAATTCAAGGTATACCTAGAAGAATCAGAGCAGAGAAAAGAGATCACAAAAAACATTGTAAAGGCAAAGCTCAAGGACGGGAAGGTTGTGCTGATGGGTTCGGCTGGAGACATCACGAAAGTGGATGGCGCCAAAATCCTTGTCGTTGACACGCTTATGCAGGAACTGATCCTGAAAAAAGACTAAACATCTCGGACTTCCTGCGTTTAAAAATGGCTAAAGTATTTCAAAAAGTATGCAATGCACATATTTACCAGGCAATCAAACCTGCTTGTGTGAACTACCCTTCCTGTTACTTCGTATTGAGGAAGGGGACTTCCCACCTTCAGAGATAAACAATAACAATTGACTGCTACGAGCAACCGCACCAGTCCAATATTACTTTAAATGTTATTTCAGACCATATATCGTGTAATATTCATACTTGTAGGCAACTTTATATCTGAAAGGCATATGCTTTTTCTGGATCCCTACCAGATCGTCCAGCCCTATTGATTGCACGTTTTTAAATCCAGCTTTTTCCATGTATCCACTAGCCTTATCCAGCGATA
>JAUPKS010000225.1 GCA_030837315.1 Planctomycetota bacterium | reverse complement strand
TGTTGATAGGGGGTATTTACAGAGGTATCCAGTTGCTATTGCCCAATCGTGGATTGACGGGACACTACTTACATATTTCAGAAGAAGGACCAAAAGCACAAACCCATTTGGGACAGGGTTGGATACCAATACAAATCAATTATGTTAACGCAGATCGATATGCCAAACTCAATCTGCAATTGCAAAGGCCGGGTGATAGCAAATTTGTGAACATCTCTTCATGGTATTTAAAACCGTCTGAGGACATAAGAATCTTTGGCAGAGCAAGATTATGGTGGGTAATAGGATTTATATCAAATCTCTATCCATTGGTTTCTTTCTTGTGTTGGGGAATGAAGCAATGAGTTATATTCACGGGTACCTTGTTCATATAAAACGAAATTGGTCTATAGTTATTACTAAACTATGCGAAAGCAGTCATATAATATTTTTCTTAGTTATTATTAAAGTTTTATTTTTTGGTTTTGGATATTTCTTTTATATCTTACATACCAATTCAGCAGTTAATATTCATCCTTTTTTAAGTATTTTTTACCGCTGGGATGTCAGACATTACCTGACCATTGCGGAACGTGGCTATACGGTATTAGAAAATGGGGCACTTATTCATGTTGTCTTTCCCCCTTTATGGCCATTATTAATTTACCTTGTCAATAGTATTTTCCATAATACTATGCTCAGTGGCCTGCTCCTTGCTAATTTGTTTTCTCTGCTTGGAGGAATCGTTTTATACTTAGTACTTAAAAAAGATTATGGGGCAAAGGTGGCATTTCATTCAACACTGTTATTGTTTATTTTCCCCACGGCTTTTTACCTCCATATTCCTTATACCGAAGCGCTCTTTTTCTTTCTGATAGCGAGTTTTTTTTATGCTTTACGGTCACACAATTTTCTCTTGGCCACAGTATTTGGATTTTTTGCCAGTACCACCAGGATTGTGGGCTTTTTATTGATAGTCCCTTATCTTGTCGAATATTATTCAACATATAAATTTTCAATGAATAAAAAATTTTGGTACGTTTTTTTAATTCCTGGAGGATTCGGTGTATATTTATTACTTAATTATTATCTTGCCGGGGATTATTTTGCCTTTATAAACATACAAAGAGGTCACTGGACTCGAAAAAATACTAGTTTCATGAATATTCCTATCCGAACGTTCTATAGCGCTAAATCTTTGTTGTTTTCAAGAAATTTTACAACAAACGGATTATTGCTTGATCGCGTGGAACCATTCTTTTCACTATTTGCCGCAATAATCTTACTTATAGGCAGAAAAATACTGAGAGCAAGCTATTTTTGTTATGGTATGGTGAACTTAGTTTTCCTTTTTTCTCAATCTTTCTGGCTTAGTAATACACGATATATTCTTGTGATTTTCCCGCTTTTTATCATCTTAGCTGGTTATTTATTTGCCGATAGTACGAAGAATTACCGAGTTGTTTTGGGATTCTGTTATGCGTTTTTTTGTATAATGCTGCTCAGTCAATTTTTTTCGCGGTTCATGATTGGACACACGACTGCCCTATAAAAGCACAGTATACATAAAGAAAGGTGGGGGTATAACACATGTTAAAAACAACGGGAAGAATTATGGTATTGCGTAATGAGAAACATTATCTTCCCCAAGTTGATTCTTTAAACCTTCTGGCATTTCCCAATATGCCTTCATGTGGCTGCCCCCTTTGCTATTAAAATATTTGACCTTAATGTCATAATAACCTCTGGTTAAATACACTGATCCTTCTGCTGTTTTGATTCCATGTTCTTTTCCATTATCGACAACCAGTTTATCGTCAATGTATAAAAATGAGCCATCATCCGATTCCGTATAGAATTTATAGAGTCCATTTCTGGGGGCATGTAATCTGCCACTCCAAATAACACTAAATTGATTTCCTGAAAATATTTCTTTAAAAGAAGCGTCATTAAAAAAAATTCTATTGTCATATCGAACCAATTTTGGTTTGCCATAAAATACCTTGTTTTCATAGTACCAGCCCAAGAATCCCGGGTGCGTAATATAGCAACCTTTCTTGTCATAAATTGGGGAATTTTTCCCTAAAAGAGCAATGGTAATTTGTATGCCTAATATACTGACAAGAAGAATAATTAAGCTAAGCTTAAAATACGCTCTATTTCTTTTCAATGTGGTAACTCCCCTATTTATTATAGAAATAACGAAAGAACTATGAAAAATATCAGAAATCTTTAATTCTGCCTTGCGAACAAAACAAATCGTTCCAGTAATAATAATCAGGTAAAATGGAATTAGTGATACAACATCAGGCAAATGAAGGAGAGTACCTAAATTGTATGAGTTGAATGTATCCCTGGAAATATGAGTTCTAAAGATAGGCGCTTTATTGAGTGATAAATTTGAATCAAAGAAATTCTTGAAATAAAATTGTAGCATAGGATTTTTATATCCATAGGGAGTTTCCGGCGTAACGGAAACTGCCATAAGCATGGAAAAAAATGATACCAATACTCCGCATATTGATATCTTTGGATATTGTTTTATAAAAAAAGATGATAAGAGAACCATAAAAGGTAGTGTTGCTACAAGGTGCCTGGGTCCCAGGGATAACCCACCATACCAATATCGATAAGAGGCGTTGAAAACGAAGTAATATATAACAATTGTTATGAACAGAAGAAATTCTTTGGAAGCACCCTCTTTCCTTAAGAAAAAGTAAATGCCTGGAAAGAATGTTAACAGGAAGGGACAATAGAAGAATATACCTCTATAAGGATCAAAGGTAATCTTATATAAAATAACAATGCTGGGAAGAGAAATTGTTTTTGCAGTTCCTCGTAAGCCAGATTGGATATCTGCGTTACTGACAAAATGTGAAAAATAGCTAAAGAGTAGAGGATTACCGTAACATAGATAATTGTAGGAAAGCAGGATTATTGCTGGAATAGAAGAGCCGGCCAGGAAGAGAAATATATATTTTTTTTTATCAGAAAAAAGAAAAAGTATATATAAAAATAATATCAACCATACAAAGATGCATGGATATTCGGTAATCACCGAATATCCTGCTAATAAACCGCTGAGAAAGAGACTTGAAAAACTATTTGTCTTTTTATCGTTTAGAACGAAAACGATATAAAATGGAATAAAAGAAAAAGCTGCTGCTATTTGGTGCGCATAAAAGATTGTTGAATAGGCAAAAGCAGTTGTTCCAAAGGCATACCCCATTGTTCCGACAAGTGCCGTAGTGGTGCATTGTGTTAAACGGGAGATGAATCTGAATAGTACAACACATAAAATGGCAGAAATGAAACTCACCGTCAGCCAACTGATGAGGTGGCATACCAACAAGAAATAGATATCCTCCATCATGAAATGAAGGAAGACCTCTTTTGACTTGAATAATACAAGACCTATAGGAACACCAAGGAAGGCTAAGCCAGGACCCTTATTTGAAAAGAAATGACCTTTATATACACTCAAATCAGCAGTATTATATACAAACCTGTTTATTGAAAGTTCGCCGTATTCAACAATTGATCTGATTTGGTCATAAGTGGCATTTTGATTAGCACCGCCACCATGAAAAAAGTACCCGTAAGAAAAAAAGCATAAAAGGAATAAAATAATCTCTTTCTCGTGAATTTTTGACCAGTGCCTTATCGTCAAATTTAAAACCCTTAATAGGTAAGATGTTCTCTGATACAGCTGTTTTTTATTTTCTACCAACAATTATTTGATTTAATAATAAAAAACTCAGTCTACACAACTTCAGCATCATTTCAATGACCGGTTCAAATGGTATCCCAATAGGTGAAATCATGAATTGTTCAGCCTTTACGATTTCAAATCTTGCTTTGTCGAATAAAGATACTAGTTTATTAAGAGTGATAAGTTCGTTATGTTCCTCTTCTTTTAAATGGCCAATGTGCGTAGCAATCCTTTCCCAGAATGGATGAGGGGTTGTCACGACAAATATGCCATTTTCCCGCAGGACTCGAAAGGCTTCGCAGATTAATTGAATTGGGTCTGAGACGTGTTCAATAATTGCCGTGGCAATCACAACGTCAAACACATTGTCTTTCATGGGTAATGCAAGGGCGTCTCCCCGGAGTAGGCAGAGGTTCTTGCTCTTGCTACAAGCTATTAAATCGTTTGCATATTCAATGCCTATGCAAGTTGCAGCGGGAAACACCTCTTTCAAATTGTTTAGCATGAGACCATCAGCAGCCCCAATGTCCAGTATCGACCTTGGTTTCTCCGGATGAAATGTTTCTATGCTTTTTAACACCTCAAAGGTTCTTCTTTTTAATCTGTAAATATGAGACCGTTTTGTCTGCCGAGCAATAGCGTATTCTTTATCCAAAACCCCTTTCATGGCTGCATTCCAAAGACCTTGAGCCCTGCCCGCGCCATCCTTATGAATTCGCCTATTGACCGTATATGGGTCAGTCTCTTCAAAATGTAAGACGGTCGAGTATAGAAACTTTTATAGGCATAAACGATCAATTCCTGAAGTTCCTTTCGTGTAAAATGCTCTTCCCAGCACTGCGGCTGAAAATCCTTGGTAGGATTTTTGGCAAATTCCCGCCAAAAATCATTTTTGATAATGCCATCCCTTAGTCCCGTCGTATATATCTCCGTAGCAGGGAATGGGGTGAATATGGTGATATGTACAAAATCCGGCTTTAATTCCCTGGCAAACGAAATCGTTTCCATGATCTCTTTCCTTGTTTCTTTGGGGCATCCGATCATGAAATACGCCAGGACGGATATACCCGCTTCTTTAGTCTCTTTAAAAGTTGTTCTCACCCGATCCACCGTGATGCCCTTATTTAATATCTTTAGTATTTCGGGATTGCCCGATTCCACGCCGTAATGAATGCGTTCGCAGTTTGCCTCTTTCAGTTTTTTTAACAAGTCTTTATCAATGTTGTTTACCCGTGCCCGTATATCCCATCCAATATTGAGTTTTCTTCTTACAATCTCGTCGCATACTTCTATTACCCGCTGTCTGTCTATGGTAAAAGTGTCATCATAGATCAGGAATTCCCGTATGCCGAGTTTTACGCATTCCTCCATTTCGTCTACCACGTTTAATGCAGACCTTGCGCGAAAACTTTTACCCAAATGGGGCCGGTCACAAAAGGTACATCGATACGGACAGCCCCGGCTCGTAAACATGGTGGTAATGGGCGTCCTCTTTGCCATGAGTGAACTATATTTGCGGATAGGGGTCATGTGCCTGGCAGGGAACGGCAAACTGTCAAGATCCTCATTGAGTGGCCGAGCGCCAGTGTTAACAATCCTACCGTCCTCTTTAAAAACCAATCCGGGGGTATTTCTTAATCGGGTCGTATCGTTTATATTTTCTACGAGTTCCTTGAAGGTAATTTCGCCTTCGCCCAGGACAAGAAAGTCTACACCGGGAATATTTATGGTCTCTTCAGGATAGATGTGTACGTGCGGACCTCCCAATACTACCTTTATGTTTGGGCGAATTGATTTTACCAAATGAATAACCTTTATGACGTCTATGAGGGTAAAGGTCATGGCGGTAATACCGACGACATCAGGTACTTTTGTGCGGATGATGCCTTCTAAACGGTCGTAGCTGATTTCTTCAGCCTGGGCGTCCATGACTTCTACCGTAAAGGCGGTATATTTTTCTAAATAACCAGCGATATATAATATCCCCAAAGGCGGATTGTAACCGCGTTCCTCTTCAATAATGCTGGGGTTGTTTCCGTGTAATTCGTTTTCAGAAGGCGGATTAATTAAAAGGATTTTCATGGTTGATTTCTTTTGTCGATAAGATCGGCAATCATACCAATAGCCAGAATTTGTACGCTGGAGATAAAAAGTATGACGGTAGTAATGTCCATAATCTTCGGGGTGAATAAATAGCTCAGTACAAGGACGACGATGCTTGCAATGAAGAAGAATGCGCTCATAGGTAAAAAGATCTTGAGTGGGTCAAAATATAAAACCGTCCGTATGATGAGTTGAAGAAAGTTGAGGGTGTCTCGAATGGGACGGATTTTTGACCTTCCCGAACGCATTTTATATTCGATAGGGATAAATTCAACGGCATAGTCGTTTGTAAGCATAGCGAGTGTGATTGTCGTAGTGAAGGAAAAGCCGTCAGGTAGCAAATGAAAAAATTTTACCACAACGTCTTTTTTCATTGCGCGTAAGCCTGAGTTCAAGTCAGGAATCTTTATTCCAGTCAAATAATTTGCCAGCTTATTAAGCATCCATTTGGCAGGTCGTCTTGTTAAAGGGATATTCGAATTGTTGTTTCCTCGTGCCCCCACGACCATATCGCTTTTAGATAATTGCGCAAGCAACCTGGGAATATCCTGTGCGGGGTATGTCCCATCGGCATCTGATATAATAAGCGTGTTATATTTTGCGTGCCGGATACCAGTTTTAATGGCAGCTCCGTAACCACGGTTGAAAGGGTGCCTGAGTAACACAATATCCTGTAAATTCCCTATGAGTTCAGATGTACCATCGGTAGAACCATCGTCTACAATGATAATCTCCCATTGGTTACCGTGTGTTATTCTTAGTAATTGTAACGATTCAATTACTTGCAGTATTCCTTCCTTTTCGTTATAAGTGGGAATGATGATGCTTGCTTCTTCGATCATGTATCACCTGTATTTTGAAATCAATTAGCCGCGAAAGTTAGTGGTTGCTTATAAGGTGGAATGATTATAATCCATACATTTTACATTCTCAATCTTTTTTAATTCCAGCTTTAAATATAAAGGTTATATCGTTATTTTATCACAGAGAAATTTCCAACGATCTCTTTTTCAAAAAACTAAACTGGTACAAAAAAATAATATTGCTTTTGATTATAATTATATGTATACATAATCGTATGTGTTTGATGTAATATGGTTGCAGGCATACTAATTCCCTCTTTAATATCGTTGTTTGTGAAGCGGAAAAATAAAAGGATAGTAAGTATTCTTACTAAAATAAATATGAAAAAGCAGAATAAAAAACAAACACCCGACCGGACAAAAACCGTAGCAGCAAAAATTAAGGGATCGAAAGATACGGAAAAACAATTCAAGGACTTGAATGCGGGTTTTTCCTCTATGGCGAAGTCTTTTGATGCAATTACAAAAAAGATCGATGCCTTTGGAAAACGCATGGAGATTCTGGAAAAGACATGTACTTCGTCATCAAAAACTCTGGAAGCTAACAAAAGACAAATGGAGTCTGCGTCAAAGGATTTCATTGAAACAGGAAAAAGAATAGAATCCGGATTAAAAGAACTTGCAGCCAAAGGTAAGGGAATGGAAGACGTTGTAAAAAAAATAGCTAGTATTGAAAAGAACCTTGAATTGTTAAAGTCTGGTATTGAGACAATGGGAGATGCTATCTATGAAATAGAAGATACCAATGAAGATGTATTAGATATTACCGAGCAGATAAAAGATTCTTTAGAAGAGGACGAGATATAGTAAGAAATGATTATTTTGGTGGAGGGTGGCGTTTATATTACGAGGAGTAGAAATTATGCGTGAAGAAAAAAATACAACGGCTCAAGTGCGATCTTCAAAGAAATCTGCTTCCAGTCAAAAATTTCCCGACAAAAAACCTCAAAAAGAAAAATCAAAATCAGAAGTCCTGCCAAAGTCCGTTAGCGTTGTGAAGCCTGAGTTATCGCTTGTAAAGAAAATCGACGATATGCTGGGTGAAGTAGAAAGCAAGCCCATAAAATCCTTTGAAAAGAAAGAGCAGGAAAAACTCCTGCAGTCTTACGAAAAATTAATCTCTAAGATGGTGCGGGAGATTAACAATTCCAGGCGATAGTTTTTTGTATCGCAGGATAACAAGGGTGTTACATTTCCTGGCGTAGCGAATAGTGACAACTGCATAGAACGCTCAAAGGGGTACCAAGGGCATTTCTTCTTTTTCTGGAGGAATACATGATTCGGACAATTCTGTCTTGCATGATAGTAATCTGGTTATGCGGAGTTGGAGTTCCCAAGGTTGCAACTGCATCAGTTGCGCAGACTGGCAGTAACCCGGCGCTTGTGGCATACCTCGACGGACTCGATGCCCTCACCCAAGGTCACTGGATTGATGCGGTGTCGGCAGTCTCTCGGGCACTGGAAAACGCTGGCGACGAGCCTGGCATAGTCCTTGCCAGGGGCGTGGCAAATACGCTCGCTGAACAGTTCCCGCAGGCGCTCAAGGACCTGGAGCGGGCAAAACGGCTCGGCCTCAAAGGGCGGGAAGCCACACTGTGGACGTATGCAGCTGAGGCGATGAGCGGTATTGTGAGCCAGGAACACGCGATTGGAGGCGTGCCCAGGAGTCTTCAAGGCAGAGCACAGACACCATCGGTCGTCAGTATCCCGGGACACGTGGCTCAAGGTGGAGACGACTATTCATCTGAATACGGCTCTTTCATCGTCTATGAACTGGC
>JAUPKS010000025.1 GCA_030837315.1 Planctomycetota bacterium | reverse complement strand
GAGCGACTGAGTTTCGATGATGGTATTCGGCTCTTTAAGTCCAACGACATCCTCCATATAGGCCATATGGCAAATATCGTCCGTGAACGAAAAAACGGGAACAACGCATACTATATCACCAATCGTCACATCAACTATTCCAATATCTGCAAGAACCGGTGTAAATTCTGCGCCTTTAGTAGAGACAAAGAAGAATCCGGTTCCTATGAAATGGCTTTGGAAAAAATCATGGAAAAGGCCATGGCTGCGGTAGAAGAAGGTGCAACAGAACTCCATATCGTAGGTGGATTACACCCTGATCTCCCATTCGATTTTTATGTAAAGATGGTTCATGGAATTCACGAAAGCTGTCCCGACGTACATATCCAGGCATTTACCGCAGTTGAAATCGAGCACCTGTCTCAAATAGCAAGGCTTTCCGTACGTCAGACGTTAAAAGAACTCAAAGAGGCAGGGCTGGGTTCTTTACCGGGAGGCGGCGCTGAGGTTTTTTCCCCAAAAATCCGGGAACAATTGTGTCCGGAAAAACTCAGTGGCGAGGGGTGGTTGCAGGTAATGCGTGAGGCCCATGCCCTGGGATTGCGAAGCAACGCAACCATGCTCTACGGTCACGTCGAAACACCCGAAGATAGGATCAGCCATCTCATAAAGTTACGAGAGCTTCAAGACGAGACGGGTGGATTTCTGGCTTTTATTCCGCTGGCATTCCATCCAAAAAATACCGAATTATCAAATAGTTCGGGTACGACAGCCATGTTAGATTTAAAAGTCATTTCAATAAGCCGGTTGATGCTCGATAACTTTGACCACATCAAGGCATACTGGATTATGCTGGGAATCAAGCTGTCCCAGGTTTCTCTCAGTTTCGGCGTGGACGACATTGACGGAACGGTACAAGAAGAAAAGATTACCCATGCTGCCGGTGCAGAAACGCCAGAAGCATTATCCGTCCACGAAATCATTAAGCTGATCAAGGAGGCTGGCCGTGAACCCGTTGAACGGGATACACTGTATAATCCGGTAAAAAGGAAACAACGGGACATCTTACTTCAAAAAGCATAGGTCAACATTAACGATGAATGCTTTATTCTCAAATTTCTTTACCAATTTTGCAAGAAATTGCGAATTACGGTTTTAAATCCCAAATCATAAACCGTAAATGGTAAATTTAAAATATTTTTATTCCAGGTCGTCCAGATTAGGAGGTTTTTAAATCAATGACTGAGTTTCCCAAACTCTTCAGCCCTTTTAAGATAGGCTCTCTGAGCATGAAGAACCGTATGGTGATGTCCCCTATGGAAACCCATTTGTGCGATAAGGAGGGCTTTGTGACAGAGGAGATCATCTCCTATTACAAAGAGCGCGCTTTGGGCGGAGTGGGTTACATTACCATGGAAAATACGGCCGTAGACCCTTCTGGCAGGGTCAATAACGGCATGTTATGTATATATGAAGACAAATTTATTCCGGGTTTAAAAAAACTAACGAACTGCATTCATGCAGCCGGTGGAAAGATTGTCATACAGTTAAGCCATGCCGGGAAAGAGGCGTTGCCGTACTTCACCGGTTTGAAGCCGGTAGCACCGTCTGCCATTCCGAGTCCTTTAACCAAAGAAATGCCTAAAGAGTTAACGATTGAGGAAATCAGGGACTTAATTACCAAATTTACCGAAGGTGCTGCACGCGCTATAGAGGCAGGATTTGACGGTATTGAAATCCACATGGCACACGGATATCTGGTAAATCAATTTCTTTCCCCGGAATCCAATGTGCGCACAGACGAGTACGGGGGAGATACTGTCCGTCGTTCACGATTTGCCAGAGAAATTGTTGAAGGTATGAGAAAACATGCGCCCGAAGGTTATCCGGTAATTTGCCGGATCAGCGCAGACGAATATACCGATACGGGGCTGAAATTGGAGGAAAGCAGGGAGATAGCCAGGATCCTAGAAAAGGCTGGCGCCAGCGCTATTCACGTTTCAGCATGCAACTACGCATCGGCTTTTTTTAATATACCATGTTATTATTTGGAAGAGGGATGTTTTGTCCATCTTGCAAAGGATATCAAGTCTGTTGTAAAGATACCGATTTTGGCCGTTGGCAGGATTTTAAGTCCTGGCATGGCCGAAAATGTATTACAAGAGAACAAGGCCGACCTCATTGTGTTGGGGCGGACCCTTATTGCCGATCCACACCTTCCCAACAAGGTAAAAGAAGGCCGGCTTGATGACATACGCACCTGCATAAGCTGCAACCGGTGCATTGAAAGTATCTCTGATAAAAAGCTTGTATGTACGGTCAACCCCTATATTGGCAAAGAAGGCATTTCTCACATGCGGAAAACCGCACAGCCAAAAAAAATACTCGTTGTTGGGGGTGGACCTGCAGGGTTGTCTGCCGCGCAGGTATTAGCCAGTCGCGGACATAAGGTTACCTTGTGGGAAAAGGATTCCCAGTTTGGCGGAAGTTTCCGTTACGCATCCCTGGCGCCCAAAAAAGAGTCGCTGGGAAAATTCCTCGATTATTTAATAAATCAGGTAAAAAAAACAAACACCGCGATTCAGTTCAACAAAGAAGCAACTGCAGAATCTATCAAACAATTTTCGGCAGATGTAGTTGTTCTGGCACATGGCGCCAGGAATGTGCCTGTCGAAATCAATGGTACACAAAACAATGGCGTACTCAATGTTAAGGATGCTTTCACAACTGCAGAATCCATCGGAAACAATGTGGCTATTGTTGGAGGGGGGCCTGAGGGTTGTGAACTTGCCGACTTTCTCATCGCCAGCGGTAAGAAGGTTACCCTTATAGAAATGCGACGGGTTTTTGGGTTGGGATTGGTTGCGCACCCTCGTTATCACGTTTGTGAGCGTCTCAAGAAGATGGGCGCTCAATTATATGTCAACACAAAGGTCAGTGAGATTGGGCGCGATTACATAGTTATTAGCCGGCGGAGGGAGGCAGACCAAAAACTTGAGGGGTTTACAACGATCGTTATTCCCACGCTTCACCAGCCCAACGGTGCGCTTGCAGCCTCTGTTAAATCCTTTGTCCCTGATGTTTATACGGTTGGCGATGCTGCAGAAGGCAGAACAGCACTTGAGGCCATCGCTGAAGGTGTAGAGATCGGAATGAAAATATAAAGCAATGGGTAGTCATACGAAAAAAAAATCAGTGGTCATTGGACTTGATGGAACCCCGTACAGTCTTATCGATAAGTTAACACAACAAGGGATATGCCCGAATTTGTCCAAATTACTATCTGCGGGTTCACTTCGGGAGATGAAGTCCACACACCCTGCTATATCATCCGTGGCATGGACATCTTTTATGACGGGTAAAAATCCAGCCAAACACGGTATCTTTGGCTTTATGGACAGAATTCCCAATACCTATGACATGTATTACCCTAATTCTAAACACATACAGGGTAAACCGATTTGGGATATCCTCAGTAATTATAATAAGCGTTCTGTCGTGATTAACGTACCGTCAACGTATCCTGCCATGGCAATGAATGGTATCCTCATCTCAGGATTCGTAGCGATAGATCTTGCTCGTGCATCGTTTCCAGCCTCAATTGTGCCCACGTTGAAAGATATGGGTTACAAAATCGATGTTGAAACACAACTTATTCATGAATCAAAGGATAAATTGTTTGAGGATTTGTTTCTTACCCTGGAGAAAAGAACCCGGGCAATGCTTCATTTTATGAAAAATGAAGTCTGGGATCTCTTTATTGGCATATTTACGGAAACAGACCGACTCCACCACTTCTTCTGGGAATTCATGGAGAAAAACGATTCAAAATACAGTCCTTTATTTCTGAACTATTACAAAACAATCGATGCCTCTCTTGGTAAAATTATGGAGAATATAGATAATGACACCACCCTTATTCTCTTATCTGATCATGGATTCTGTACATTACAACAAGAGGTATATATTAATCATTGGTTAAAAGAAGAGGGATTTTTAAATTTTAAAACAACGCCGCCCAAAGCCTTATCTGATATCGGAGCGGGGTCAAGGGCATACTGCCTTGATCCCGGAAGAATTTATATCAACCTTAGAGGGAGAGAACCAATGGGCTGTGTAGAACCCGGTAACGATTATGAACAATTGAGGAACACCCTCATCTCTAAACTTACAGGTCTCAAAGACCCGGTTACACAAACAACTATCATTGACAGAATCCACAAGCGGGAAGAAATTTACCAGGGGGAAAATTTTAATAAGGCGCCCGATCTTGTCATTGAACCAAAGCGTGGTTATGACTTAAAGGGAGCAATCTATAAAGAAACGCTTCTTAATAAAGGTGTTTTTAGTGGTATGCATACCTACGATGACGCCTTTGTGTATATTAATCAAAAAAATATTACCAAACATCCTTTAGAGATTATTGACGTTACCGCAACTATCTTGAATTCACTGGATATCCCCATACCTAGTGATATGGATGGTAAAAATTTTGTACAATGGAACTGACGATTATCGGTTCTGGCACGGGAATGCCATCGAAGACAAGGGCATATCCATGTACCCTGGTAAAAATAAAAGACAAATATCTCGTTTTCGATACAGGTCCAGGTTCACTGCGACAGCTATTCCTTGCCGGTGTTACCTATCTGGATATTGACCACATATATTATTCCCATTTCCATCCAGACCATTCACTCGACCTCGTTTCAATTCTTTTTGCAATGCGATATAATACCCCGAAAAGAACGAAGCCTCTTCATGTTACAGGTCCCACGGGTTTAAAAGTATTTCACGAAGGTTTGTTATCGGTATTTGGGGAAACGATAAAACCGAAAACTTTTGACCTGCATCTCAAAGAAATCGATAGGGGTGAATTAACTTCTGATGATTGGAAAATTATCGTGGAACCAGTGCAACATTCACTGCATAGTATCGGCTTTCGCATAGAATCTCTGGAAGGTAAAACCATGACGTATTCTGGCGATACAGATTACTGTGCAGGTCTTCTCCGTCTCGCCAGAAAAGTTAATACCCTGATTCTTGAATGCTCTTTTCCCGATGATCAAAAGGTCGAAGGGCATCTTACTCCGCGACTTTGTGCTCAAATTGCAAGCGAGTCCCAATGTGACCGATTAGTAATGTCGCACTTTTATCCAGTCTGTGATGCCTCCGGAAAGAATACTAACGACGTGCTCGATGAAGTTAAAAACATTTATAAAGGCGAGATTGTTTTCGCGGAAGATTTTGCCAGGTTTACGATTTAAGATAATCTTTCTGTTTTAAAGCGAACAGAACTATGGAAAAATTAAAAAAGCCCGACGATGGAAAATACGCACTTGTCATTTGTGATATGCTGAATGATTTCGTCAGGAAAGGATCCCCGCTTGAGGTGCCAATGGCAAGGACAATAATTGACAATATCAGGAAAGAAATTAAAAAATCAAGAAAGAACCATATTCCCATTATTTATTGCTGTGACGCACACAAAAATAAGGATCCGGAATTTAAGATATGGCCAAGACACGCCGTAAAAGGAACCGATGGCGCGCAGATTATCAAACAACTTAAACCAAACAAAGAAGATTATGTGGTATATAAAACCAAGTATGCCTGTTTCTATAAAACGTCTCTGGATAGGCTGTTAAAAAAATTAGGTATCACCCATGTGATATTAACCGGAGTTGTAACCAACATCTGCATTTTATACACCACAGCAGATGCCTATATGAGAGGCTATAAGGTTGCAATACCGGGGAATTGTGTTGCAGCACTTACACAACGTGAACACCAATTTGCCCTGCAACAGATGAAGAGTAATTTCCATGCGGACATAATCTAAATCGCACGATTTTATACAAAAACGCAAAGGGCATATGAAATTTACACTTCATATGCCCTTTTATTTTTTTACGCTATATTAATTACGAATACCGCAGATCAACAGGTTATTTCGTACCAAAATTCCTTACGATCCCTACCATCTTCTCAATCATGTCCGGTGACATCTTTCCTTGATATCCAGGGCATTTCCCCTTGCCTGCATTAATATGTTTCACCAAAGCTTCATCTGTTTTTGAAGATTGGAAAGCTGCGTCAGTAAAATCAGGCACCCCAAACTCATGTCCCTTGACTGTACCCTTACCACCATTTCCGTGGCAATAATAACAGCTCTCCTGGACTGCAAAACCGAGACCAGCGAAAATTGTATAGGGACTCTTGGTAGTATCACCAGGGGTGTGCGTTGTTAAAGCCCATGCTGAGCTGCCTAAAGATAATCCTAAACCTGCAACAACAGGTATGATATACGCTAAACGGAATATTTTCATTATTCAATTCCTCCTCATTTTTATTGTGTAGAATATTTTAAGTATGTTACGGAACGAGCTTTAGCTCTGACCTATAAATTTTATGACAATTCCTGCAGGCTATGGTTAGTCTTCTGAATTGTACTTGAATTTCTTCCAGATCTTTGTTTGTTGATGCCTTATCAATCTCCGTTGAATGATAGAGAACCTCGTCGTTCAAAACATTATAATTCTTATCAGTTGCGAATTTACTCTTGGAAGACTCTGTGTCTGCATTGATCGACTTTGCTGCTGTTGCAAATTTGGCAAAATTGCTTTCATCAGCTGCAGAAAGTCCAGTCATTGCCCTCATTGTCTGAAAGTTATCCCACATCTTTTTACATAACTCTCCCTGGCTTGTCTGTCCATAACTAACCGATGACACCGCAGCGATGAACAATGTGAATGTCCCGGCGAATATACCTTTTTTTAAACTCATTTTTTCCCCTCCTCACTTTCCTTTTTTTTAAAATACTTATAAGCATCCAGACTATTTATCGAATTTCTCTGAAACAATTCTTCTTAATAATAAAACCGCCTCAACAAGAAAGGGCACTCATTCTTCAATCAGTATTTCCGAAATTCAGAAATATTCCACCCCTCCTTAAAGTATGATCCTTCCTTCACCTCCCTTCATAACTAGAAATATATAATCGCATAGTTTAAGATATCAAAATGTTTTCATAATACCTAAAAAAAATTTCAAACCACCACACACCCATCAACCTTCAGCTTGCAACAATAATGCCCTGGCTTTACCTTTATTCATTCCTTCTATGCAGGTAGAAAAGAAGAGGCTTGTGGTTGTTTTTGGAGTAAACACTCCCGTGTCTTTAGCGCAGAAAGAAGTATGGGAAAACAGGTGGTATAGCGAATAGCAGCCAACTCTATGGCAGCTGTTACCAATAAAATTAGCTCCTATTTACTACATATATCAAGGTTACTCTGCGGTTAATTTCAAAACAACATTGTACCTGGGTAATTTAGAAATCGCAATTCCCGACACTATATCATTGGGTACAAAACGAGTCAAGGAAAAATTTTGTTCACACTATTGCACAAAATCCAATCTCTTGCCTTTTCGCAATTTTAATGTCCCTCGTAAATATTCGCTACCAATCTTTTGGTACATCAGTTTCTTTTGGTGCTGGAATTTCTTCTTGCCCAGGTTGTAATTCCTCCTTTTTGCCAGGGTACAATTGCGGATAAATATGAATTCCTAAATGTTTGTGACACACAGCACAGGTTTGCCTTAATCGTCGCACTTGCCATTGGGCATCTTCTAACGCACCTTTCTCATCCTTACGGCTCGTAACTTCCAACATCTTTTCGGCCTCTAAAAGCATCGTCTTATTCAGATCCTGATATTTTTTGTCATCAGGACGTGAAAACTTACTAATAACTGTCTTTGTCAATTGAACGATGTTTGTACCCGATTCTGCGATAACCTTCCAATCATCATTGGTATATTTATAATATCCGGATATTTGCTCCACGGCCTTATAGCTTTTATCTATTTCACCCATAATCTTCGCCAATTCACTCTTTTCCTTTTCAACTTTAGGTGCCTCTTCGGCAAACCCCTGAGTTCCAATCATGCATACACCAGCAATCAAACCTGCCAAAAAAGTCTTTCTTACCACTTCCTTTAACCTCCGTCAACGAACTAAATCTATACCTTAGTATTAACACAGCGTTAATTTACAGCTTTTATGTTATCTGCGGCTTTTAAAATAACGTCTAGAATTACCGCATTATAAATAATTCTACCACCTTCTTAAGTAATATTTATTTTGAAACACTTAAAAAAACCGTCCATGAACAGGTAAGCATGCATCGTACCAAAACAGGGGAAAACAAATAAATGCAGCAACCTATTCATAAACAGTGATTTATTACATCTAAAGCG